>NZ_BAABFA010000011.1:0-288750 GCF_039540515.1 Nemorincola caseinilytica
CTCGTTGAGCTTTCAAATATGAAAGAAATGGTTATACAAAGAAAGGCAAACTTTCGAACACTTATGATCGCAGATCGGTTCTCTTTTATAGACACGGGTCGGCTATGCACAGGCCAGGCCTCAGACCCGCGCCAGTGGAGTGATCACAAAGTATAAAGCAGCCTTACTGAGAATAGGTTATTGAACTGGCCTTTTGTGCCCCAGCCATAGTTGTAGGGTACACGCTCTGCCGGGCGTATGGAGAGCACCGAATACTGGAAGCGCACATTGGCATGCAGGCGCTTGTATACATGCCTGCCCAGCCCGAAAACATAATTGATATCGGTGGTGTTGAAGCGGTTGTTGTCTTCGTGTATATACACCAGCGGATCTTGTATCCATTCGTTGGTGCGTACCAGTATGGCATAGGAGGCTCCTGCCTCGGCCGTGTACTCCTTGTAGGTGTAGCGGAACACCACAGGCGCTTCGATATAACCGAGACCTATGTGACACTGCGCGGTGTATGTACCTGTAAGGGGCGACCCCGTGACCGCAACACCATGGCTGCCC
Organism: Nemorincola caseinilytica; assembly: GCF_039540515.1. Lineage (NCBI taxonomy): Bacteria > Pseudomonadati > Bacteroidota > Chitinophagia > Chitinophagales > Chitinophagaceae > Nemorincola > Nemorincola caseinilytica. The sequence continues at coordinate 550 of NZ_BAABFA010000011.1, forward strand.
TTCTGGACATAGAGCAGTTCGGCCTGCAGGCCCAGTCGCTCTGTGAAATGCATGTTCACGAATGCGCCCACAACTATACCGGGCTTGTTGTAGCCAAAGTAGCGGTCGCCATCTACCTGCGCAAGGTTCAGCCCTGCTGCCAGGCCACCGGTAAATGTCTTGAATTCTTCATCGTAGCCGGTAGTGCGGGCAATAGCATGGCCGGCGGGTATGAGGCCAGCCATGAACATTGCCATGCAGGGTAATGCTGCGCGTATATGCTGTAAGAAGGACATTACTGCTCTTCTTTTTTCTCTACCTCTCCGGCATCGTTATAGTATTCCCATGTGCCTATCTTGCGCGGCACATATACCGACTTTGAGAAGGTGCTTTTCTTCTTGTCGCCGGTAACGGGGTCTTCTACGGTCTGGGTATCGGTGGTGCGGCGCCTGTCGGCAAGGTACAGGCCCGATGCCTTGATGGCGCCATCCTGGTAGTATTCGTTGTATTCGCCGCTCATGCAGGTATAGGTACCATCCTTATCGGCCAGTACAGCGTAGTGGTAACTGAGATGCCGGCGGCCATCGGGGTAGAACTCTTCCCACGCGCCTGCGGGCTTGCCCTTGAGGTACATGCCCGATGTACGCACTTTGCCATTGTTGTAGTAAAGCACACAGCGGCCATGCTGTACATAACCCTCACCCTCGGCCACTATGCCGCCCTCGGCTATCACTTTTTTCTTGTTGCGCCTGTTCACCAGCTTGTAGGTGAGCAGCTCTTCGTTTATGGCCACTGCAGCGCCCGTATCGCCGATGGCGGCATAGTAGCGCAGCGAGTCGTTCTCGGTGAGGAGCTTGTTATCGTCCTCGGACCTGTACCTGAATGGGATGAGCTCTTGCGCGGCAGCAGGCAGGGCCGCGGCGGCGAGTGTACATAGCAGCAGGAAACGATAGAGTGTGGTGTTAGGTATCATATATCAGGAGCGTTTTTTGGTAGGTTTGCCGGTAGCCACCAGAGCATAGGAATGGTCTATCTGTTCCAGCAGCATTTTTTTGTTCAGTGTGCCGTTCACCACTATGGTGTTCCAGTGTTTTTTGCTCATGTGGTAGCCGGGCAGTATGGTATTTTCGTACAGGCCGCGCAGCTCTATGGCCCGGTCGGGGTCGCACTTCACATTGAAGCTAAGAGGCGTATCGGTGAGGCTGAGCAGCAGGAACATCTTGCCGTTCACCTTGAATACCAGCGTATCCTCATCGAAGGGGAAGGTCTCTTCCACATTCTCTTTGGCTATGCAGTATTCGCGTATATCCTCTACGTTCATAGTGCAAAGATATAGATGGATGATATAGGCAGGTAAGAATGGTGCGGTGGCAGATATTTTGGCCTCTCCCCGATCATCTCTCAAGAAGCGGGGAGCACCAGTGTCCGCGCGGGATCAGGGGAGCAAAATTTGTACACTTTTCCCGCGATCTTAAATATATAATGGTGATTTTATTTGATAAAAGTCTTATTTTTATAGCTCCAAGACCGAACCCTTATGAGATACCCGCTATTTACCTTCCTGCTTTTTTGCAGTTTTTTGGGCAGCGCGCAAAGCTACCGCTGCGTTATACCCGGACAGATACCGTACTTCATCAATACCGATGGCTACCTGCGCGGTATGCGTATAGACTATATGGACCACATAGGAGGTACGTTCACCTTTTACCCCTATGAGACCCGCCGCGATATATATGGACCATCGACCAGTATGGGTAGCTGGTTCGGCGAAAGCATAGTGCAACTGGCAGATGGCACAACGCGTTTCAATACCATATGGAACGATACCGTAATGATAAGAACACAGGCCATGCCAGGCGATACATGGACCTTCTACTCTGACACCACTAGCCACTGGTACCAGGCCACTGTGCTATCGGAAGATACGATGACCTTTGCCGGCATAACAGACTCTGTGAAGACCATACGGATAACCTCTTATGCAGATACTACTATCGATACGGGGGATGTGATAAACGGTTTCGAGATAGTACTGAGCAAGAACAATGGCTTTGTACAAATATTCGACCTGCATCTTTTCCCCTACCACCCGCCTGCGGGCACATGGGCCGGCGACTTTTACCTGCGTCAACAGGACACCGCCAGTGCCGCTAACTTTATCTTCGGGCGTGTGGAATACCATGTGCCGCGCATTTCGGAGCTACACGACTTTGAGCCGGGTGATGTATTCGTAATGCATACATCTACATACAGGGAGTTCCCTGAAACATACAGATCGAGATATGACAGCATAATAAGCAAGACCGTATTGGCCCCGGGACATAGCGTATACAGGTGGCTGTCGGTAGAGAAGGTAACACAGGTATATCCGCCATCTGCCACTTCGCCGGGATCGAGTAGTACATCGATCTATGCAGGAGAGGGGGAAAACCTGGTAGGAGATACCTCTTATGCCTTTGCTACCAACATGATGCCCGAGGAAAAGATAGTGCCGAACAGGATATGGCGTTACAAACCGGCAGATACCGTGTGTGGCATAGTAAGCGCTTACTATAGTACAGACGATATAGTTCTTTTTGAAGGTGGGCCGAACACACATGTGTACAGAAAGGGATATCCTAAAGTGCTGGAGGCCACACATACGCCTCCCTGGCCCGATGATATGGGGTATCATTCTACAAGAACAACATCTCTTTCGTGCGCTAAAAAAGTAGGTGGCAGCTGCAGTGGCACATGTTACAGGCCTACTGCTGTAGAAGATGTGAACACACGCGTCGTGAACATAGCGCTGTGGCCCAACCCGGCCACTACCGATCTGCATGTAAGGTCGCCGCTACCTATAGCGCAACTGAACATAGTGGACATGACGGGCCGGGTAGTGTATACCTACACAGGCGGTAAGACCGATGTGGACATAGATGTACAAGACCTGCCGGGCGGTGTATATATGGTGCGTACACAAGATGCCGTACAGCGCTTTGTGAAACAGTAATGCCTTATAGCTCTTTGCGCAGGCGAGCCACAGGTATGTTCAGTTGCTCGCGGTACTTGGCCACGGTGCGGCGTGCTATGTTGTAGCCTTTTTCCATGAGCATATCCGTCAGGTGCTCGTCCGACAGGGGCTTGCGCTTGTTCTCGGCACTTATCAGGTCGTTCAGTATGGTCTTCACTTCGCGGGTAGATACTTCCTCGCCGTCCTCGGTATGCAGGGCCTCTGAGAAGAAGTATTTGAGTTTGTAGGTGCCATATTCCGTCTGCACGAATTTGCTATTGGCCACGCGCGATACGGTAGATATATCGAGGCTGGTGAGCTGGGCTATGTCTTTCAGTATCATGGGGCGCAGCATCGTTTCATCTCCGGTAATGAAGAATTCGCGCTGGAAGTCTATGATGGCCTGCATGGTATGCAGCAGGGTATGCTGGCGCTGCTTTATGGCATCTATGAACCACTTGGCGGCATCGAGCTTCTGCTTTATGAAAAGCACGGCCTCTTTCTGTGTCTTGTTCTTTTTCTCGCTGCGGTCGTATGCCTTCATCATTTCCCTGTAGCCTTCCGATACGCGCAACTCGGGCGCGTTCTTGGAATTGAGGGTGAGCTCGGGCACACCATTGTTGTTGAACACGAAGAAGTCGGGGATGATGTAGCTCTCGGCCTTGTTCACCACCGCAAAAGCGGCGCCCGGCCTGGGGTTCAGCTTCACTATCACACCTATTACCTGCTTCAGGTCGTCGCTGGTGAGGTTCAGGTGCTTCTGTATCTTATCGTAGTGTTTCTTGGTGAATTCGTCGAAGTATTTTTCCAGTATGGTGATGGCATCGCGCACGGGGCGGGTATCGGGCAGGCGTTTTAGCTGCAGTATCAGGCAATCCTGCAGGGTCCAGGCGCAAATGCCTGCGGGGTCCATCTGCTGTATCTTGTGTATGAGGGCGTTTATCTCCTCTACAGAGGTATCTATGTTCTGGCCGAAGGCGAGGTCGTCGGCTATGGCGCCGGCCTCGCGGCGCAGGTAGCCATCCTCGTCCAGGCTGCCTATTATCTGCTCGGCTATACGGTGGCGGCGCTCATCGAGCGCCAGCATACCCAGCTGATCGAGCAGGTGATCGTGGAAGCTGGTCTCTACGCGTGCGGGTGTTACCTGCATATCGTCGCCGCCGCTGCCGTAGTAGTCGTCGCCATGGTCGTAGCCACCGCCATCATCGTCCTCGTGGCGCAGAAAATCGTCCAGGTCCACCTTTTCGGCATTGTCATCGCTCAGTTCTACCTCCTCACCGGTGTTGCCATCACCATCCTCGTCATTGCGCGGGCCGTCCAGCTCATATGTATCGGTATCGTTGTTCACTATATCGTTACCTGCCTCCAGTGCGGGATTCTCTTCCAGTTCCTCCTTTATACGTTCCTCCAGATTGGCAGTAGGCACCTGCAGCAGCTTCATGAGCTGTATCTGCTGCGGTGATAGTTTCTGTAATAGTTTCTGCTGGTTCGCCTGTCTTAACATAGAATGCCCTTTATTATGCCCAGCACACCTCATAAAGACCCGAAGGCCATATGCGCCCGAACACACACGATGTGTACAAAAATAGAATTTAAAGCTACAAAACCAAGAGCTAAAACGGAAGCATCGGAACGAACAATTAATTTAAAGATGAGGGATCGTTAAAGTGTTTCTTTTCCACGAACTAATATCGTACATTGTCGGATATTTTCACATTGATCCCCGGTCGCGGGCATGAGTAAGAAACCATACATATCGCCATCATTCTCGTATGTGCCCCTGGAAGAGACACTGGAGATACCGCCAAGGCGCAAGCAGCTTTTCATAGGTATCCCGAAGGAGACGGCCTTCCAGGAGAACCGTGTGCCGCTGACACCGGATGCGGTATCGGTGCTGGTGAACGACGGGCATGATGTGGCCGTGGAACATGGCGCGGGCGATGGGTCTTTTTACTTCGATAACGACTACAGTGAGGCAGGGGCGCGTATAGTATACGACAAAACAGAGCTGTACAAGGCCACTACCATCATAAAGGCCGCACCGATATCGGAAGAGGAGGTAGCGCTGCTGCAGCCCAACCAGGTGGTGATATCGCCGATACACATGCCACTGCTGAAGGCCGAGATACTGGAGCAACTGCTGGCCAAGAAGATAGTGGCCATAGCTTTTGAATCGATAAAGGACGATGCGGGGGCCAACCCCATAGTACGCTCTATGAGCGAGATAGCTGGTAACTACGCCATACTTACCGCGGCCCGCTACTTGGGCAATACCGATAATGGCAAGGGTGTGCTGCTGGGTGGCATATCGGGCGTGGCGCCGGCACGGGTGCTGATAATAGGCGCCGGTGTGGTGGGCGAATTCGCGGCGAGGGCGTCCTTTGGCCTGGGGGCATCGGTGAAGATATTCGATAATTCGGTATACCGCCTGATGCGCCTGCAGAACAATATAGGCCGCCGTTGCTTCACATCGGTACTGGACCCCGTGATACTGGCCGAGGAGCTGCGCAGCGCCGATGTGGCCATAGGCGCGCTGAAACCGGTAGGCGGCATAACCCCCGTAGTGGTGACAGAGCAGATGGTGAGCAATATGAAAGCGGGATCGGTGATAATAGATGTGAGCATGGACAGGGGTGGATGCTTCGAGACATCGCGCCTTACATCGCACGAGAAACCTGTTTTCAAAAAATATGATGTGATACACTATTGTGTGCCCAATATAGCATCGGGGGTATCGCGCACGGCATCGAGGGCCATCAGCAATGTGCTGATGGGCATAATGCAGCAGAGCGCCGAGATGGGTGGGGTAGAGGGCATAATAATGGCCAAGAACGGTATAAGGCGTGGGGTATATGTATACAAAGGATGCATTACCAATGCGCCCATAGCCCGCCGTTTCGGATTCAAATACACAGACCTGGACCTGCTGCTGTCGTCGCACAGCTAAAAAAAACGACCATACTGCCTATGCCCAATAACCGAATGAACAAGACCATTGCCGGCTACCATCTGCTGATGATATTGTCGGCGGTGGACTTCAGGGTGAGCAGCAGGGAAGATATGGTGATACGCAACTACCTGGCAGAGGAATTCCCTTTTCATGTGAGCCTGGACAAGCAAATGGAGGTGATAAGCCACCTGAGGCCCGATGAATGGGAACGGCACTTCCGCAAGGCGATGGATGATTTTTATGACGATGCCACCCCGGCAGAGCGTAAAAAGCTGATACAGTTCGCCCTGCAACTGGCGAAGGCCGATGATGTGATAACCCGTAACGAGAACTATTACCTGGACCTGCTCTTTGAGCAATGGGAGGATATGGGCAATGCAAGGGGTTGATGCATGTTTGTTTCTATGGTCTATTCTTGTAAAGTGTGCGCCTGCAGATAGGTGCCCTATATTTTTTGAAAGCATTTCCGCTTATTTAATGAAATAGTAACCAATGACCTGTATACAGCATAGAAGCATGCGTGTATTTTTGAACTTGTATGGCGTACTAACAAAACTTCAGGAAAGTATGCCTAGTATTAACCACAGGTTGGTGCAAAAATGCATATGCAATAAAATGCATGTAAATATTATTTTTATTTGACATAGTTTGTGGGAGTCATATTATTTTTGTTAAATTTGCTTCCAAACTGTATTTTTATAACTGTACTATAACTATTTGAGTTAGAAAGAATAAGAAAACGAACGTTTCATGAGATACCGTTACAGCGGAGACAGGCTTATTTGTGCCTGTTATAGTTGTCTGTATATCAATGAGATGTAATTAAACCAGATCATTACGAAAAGTACCAATTTAAACACGAGTTTTATGAAGAGAACGTTTATTAGCTCTATTTCAGGATCACGATCTTTTGCAGGTGTGTCGCTGTTGCTTGCGCTGATGTTCGGCAGTATGCAGGCACAGGCCGTGGCCACAGGCACCTATACCTATGGTACGGGTGGTACCTATCCTACACTGGCCGCAGCTATAACCGCGCTGAACACTACGGGTATAACCGGTGGCGCCGTGATACTGAACGTGCAGCCCGGCTATACGGCAGAGACCGCACCGGCAGGCGGCTTTCGCCTGGGTAGCGCTATACTGAACGCCACCTTCAGCTCTACCAATACACTGACCATAAATGGTGCGCCTACCTTTACCATAACGGCGCAGGCGGGTACAGGTACATATGCAGCGGGCGCTGATGGTATACTGAACCTGGAGGGCGTGGACTATACCACGCTGAATGGGCTAAAATTGCAGGACGCCGTATCGAACAATACAGAGGTTCTGGCAATGGAATTCGGTATAAGCATGGTGAAAAGGAGCGCCGTATCTCCGTTCGATGGTTGCCAGAACAACACTATACAGAACTGTACCATAACACTGAACAGGAGTATACTAGCTCTGACCCTAGGTATAAACATGAACCACTGTACCTATGCATCTACTACTGCACTGGGTACGGTAACGCTTGCGGCGGATGCCAACAGCAACAATAAATTTTATTCCAATACCATATCGAACTGCCAAAGACCCATATATATACAGGGCTTCAATGCTGCTATTCCTTATACTTTCTACGACCAGAACAACGATATAGGTGGTACATCGGCAGCAACAGGTAATAACCTGACCAATTGGGGCGGGCTTACTACTATCCCTACTCCTTCGTTTTATTCGCAGGTATATGGCATTTTCGCATGGTACCAGAACAACCTGAACGTATCGTACAATATCGTAGATAATGTCGCGAATGGCGGTAGCATGGCATATGCAGGTATAATGGGTATATGGGTAAGTGCCAATAATGCCACATGTACCATCAACAATAATACTGTCAACATTGTAGAGACTCCGAACACTACAACGGCAGGATCGCCATCTGCATCTGCAAATGGTATCGTTCTGTCTGGTACCGGACAAATAAATACCTGTAACAATAACATTGTAAGTGTAACGACAATAGCCCCTAACAATAACACCAACCAGACATTTGGCATAATAAATCTTGGTGGTGGAAACTATACGGCGAACAACAATAATGTCACCATCAACCAGGGTGTGAATGTAATTACCAATGGTATGTATACCTCGGCAACTGGTGCTATAGTATTCAATGGTAATACAATAGATATATCAGCAGCAAGTACCAGTGCAGCTACCAACTGGATAATAAATGCTGCTACAGCGACATCGTTCACGGTTCAGAACTGTATCTTCAAATCGGCCACAGGTATAGCAACAACGAGCGGATCGGCCTTGATAATAAGCAATAATACAGGTACGCCTACCAACAACATACTTAACAACCGTACCCAAGGTACAATAGTAAAGAGTGGTAGCGGTGGCCAGATGTACGGTTACTTCAACTTTGGAACACCTACTACAAGCACAGAAACCATTACCGGAAACAACTTCTCTAACATCACAACTTCAGGTACTACGCAATTCATAGGTATCAGGACAGGTACGAATACCACTCATAACAGGATCATTACCTTCGATACCATCAGCAATGTGACATGCGGCTCTACGGCCTCTGCAGGTATAGCTGCAGATTATCTGTCATCTGCAAGCACAGTAAATAATAACAGGATAGTGAATGTAAGCGGTACAGGCAATGTATATGGTATACATTTGGGTAGTACCGCTACGCTGGGCACAGTGGGTAACTCTATAGGCGGTACCGTGCAGGGCAACTATATAAATGGCCTGAGCAGCTCGGGCGCATCGTCTACCATAACAGGTATATATAACCACCAGGCCAGCGGCACCATCACTACCAACCTGGACACGGTGCTGAACCTGACCTCTACGGGTGGTACATCACCCTTAGTGGTAGGTATACAGCAGCAGGCTGTAGGTACCAATAACGTTATCAGCCGTTGTATCATATCGGGCCTGGCCACATCGGGCGCCACCGGTAATGCTACCGTGAACGGTATACTGATGAACGGCAGCGTAACGCCATCTATATTCAAGAACAACATCAGCAACCTGAATGCGGGTCCGGGTACGGGTACTACACAGGTAGTGGGTATCAACCTGCTGGGTGCATCTACTGCATATAATGTACACAACAACTTCGTATCGGACCTGGTGGCCGGTTCATCGGCCAATGTGAACGGTATAGTAGGTATCAATGCGGCTACGACGGGTAGCAGCTGGGGCCTCTACTACAACACCATATATATAGGTGCAGGTACCCCGGTAGCGAGCAGCGGCGCCAACTTCGGCGCACAGGGTGTACTTTACCCCAATGGCGGTACCCTGCTGACGCTGAAGAACAACATCATCAATGTGAATGTTACCCCCAGCGGTACCGGTTTTGGTGCTGCGGTGGCCAGGAACTATGCATCTGCTACAGCATGTACGGCTCCTGCTACTACCAACTTCATAGCTGATAACAATATCTACTACACTAATCCGGGTACGAACAATTATCTGTATGTAGATGGTACCAACACAAGCAACCTGAAGAACGGTTTTGCACTGGGTGGTATCACTGCTAACGTGACCAACAACATAGTCGTAGATTCTGCATTCAACCTGACATGCAGCGGTTACAAGCTGTTCATGACCGCCAGCGGCCGTGAATCTATGACCTCTACAGAGAACAACCTTGTGGCAGGTTCTGTAGCCGGCACATATGCACCTTCGGGCGCTTCGCTGGCAGAGAGCAGGGGTGTTGCCATAACCAGCCCCAGCATAACCGATGACCACAGCGGTACTACCCGTACCGTGGCGGACATAGGCGCAATGCAGTTCTCAGGCACGGTGAACACTACTGCCCTGAACCCTGTGGTATCGGCCTTAGGCCCGCTCAATTTCTGTAACGGTGGTGATGTGACACTGGCTGTGTCGCCAAGCAGCCCTACACTGGGCTACCAGTGGCTGAAGGATGGCTCGGTGATACCCGGAGCTACGAACAGCACTTACTCTGCTACCCTGGCCGGTGTATACACTGCGTCGGTAGTGGTAACAGGTGCTTGTGCTGGTAGCTGCGCAATACTTTCCGGTAACAACGTAACAACTATCATAGACCCATCGCCTACAGTGGCCAGCCTTGGTGCGGTGCCATCTTCGGTGTGTGTGGGTACGCCTATAACATTCACTGCGGGTGCTATCGCAGGTCCCGGCACATTTGTTTCGTATAACTGGAGCGGTCCTGATGGTTTCAGCACTACAGGTACATCGAACACGGTAGGCCTGATACCTCCAAGCACCAGCGCTGCAGGTATATATAGTGTTACCGTTACTTATTCCGGCAGCGGCTGTACCAGCGCTGCAGCTGTAGCGAATGTGACCATAACATCGCCTCCCCCGGCCATAACAGGTTCATATAATACTTGTATAGGTACCACTACCACGCTCGGCAACGTTTCGCCAGGTGGTACATGGGCCAGTGCCAACACAGGCGTAGCTACCGTACATCCTTCTTCGGGTGCGGTAACAGGTGTATCTGCTGGAACGGTAGATATCACTTATACACTTACAGGCGGCTGTATAGCAGTGGCCAATGTGACGGTGAATCCTAATGCATTCGCAAATACGGGTCTGCAGTTCATGTGCGTGAATGCCGTGACCACACTGAGCAACCCCACTACTGGCGGTACCTGGAGCAGCAGCAATCCTGCAGTGGCCAGCATAGCCGATAATACAGTTGGCGATATACTGGGCGTGGCCAATGGTACTGCAAGAATAACTTATACCAATCCTACCGGCTGTATAGCTGTATCGGTAGTAACGGTGAACGGACTGCCTTATCCTATCGTAGGCCTTAACGAGGTATGTGAAGGTTATACCCTTTCCCTGACCACGGCAACGCCCGGCGGTACCTGGAGCAGCAGCAACCCTGCTGTGGGTACGGTATCTACATCGGGTACTATAACTAATATGGGTGGTGTTGCCAATGGTACGCTTACGGTAAGCTATACACTGTCTACAGGTTGCTACCGTACGCACGCAATGACGGTGAATGTGACCCCTACGGTGAACAGTGTGCCTGTTGCCGCGGCTGTGTGCGTGGAGTCGAGCATACCACTGACGGGTGTGCCTGCAGGTGGTACCTGGAACTCGAACGTGGCATTTGCCACTGTGGGAATAACAAGTGGTATAGTTACCGGTGTGAACGCCAGTTCGGGCACTACAGGTATCACATATACCCTGCCAACGGGTTGCCGCTCGGTGAAGATAGTAACGGTGAACCCCGTTCCATTCATCAGCACAGCACTGCCTCCTCTTTGTGTGGGCGCGAACAGCACGCAGACGGCCACGATAGCCGGTGGTGACTGGGTAAGCGATGATCCCACTATAGCCGATGTGACAATAGGCACCGGTTTTGTGACCGCTATGAGCCCTGGCACGACCACGATATCTTATATTCTTCCAACAGGTTGCTACCGTGCAAAAGTAGCTACAGTAAATGCAGTGCCTACGCCCATAACAGGTGGCAACACGGTATGTGTGGCGCAGACACTGGCACTGTCCAGCTCGCCTGCACTGGGTACATGGAGCAGCACTGTGACACCGATAGTGACCGTAAATTCTACTACAGGCGTGGTGACCGGTCTGAATGCCGGTACCTCTATAGTGACCTATACAGTGAACTATCCCGGCCCCAGCCAGTGCCGCACTACACTGCAGGTATCGGTGAACCCGCAGCCTGCCGCTATAACCGGTACTGCCAAGGCATGCCCCGGTACCACTACTACACTCAACTCTACCACTACCGGTGGTACATGGAGCACAAGCGATGCATCGGTAGCAGATATACTGGTACCTTCCTCGGGCGTTGTAACAGGCGTATCGGCGGGTACAGCTACCGTTACCTATACAATAGGCACAGGCTGCTTCCGTACGGTAACGGTGACCATCAACGCACTGCCTGCAGTAACTGCCGGCTCGCTGGCCATATGCCCGGGCACTACTACTGCATTTTCCAGCACTACCGGTGGTACATGGAGCAGCAGCAATACGGCTGTGGGTACCATAAATGCATCTACGGGTCTGGCAGCAGGTTTAACAGCAGGTACTACCAACATCACATACAAGCTGACAAGCACCGGATGTATGACGGTAACAGAGCTTACTGTTAACCCGACCCCTGCACCTATAGACGGATCGGCCGTATTGTGTGTAGGCAGCACTTCTGCCCTTTCCAATGTTGATGGCGGCGGTACATGGGTATCAAGCAATCCGCTTGTAGGTACCATAGATGGTGCAGGCGTTGTTACAGGTATCAACATGGGTACTACTACCATCACCTATACGCTGGGTACCGGCTGCAGGCGCACACTGCAAATGACCGTGAACGCTACACCGGGCCCGATAGGAGGCACACTGGAAGTATGTGAGGCGTCTACCGCTAACCTGATAGGCACGCCCGGCGGCGGTACCTGGAGCAGCAGCAATACTGCTGTAGGTACAGTTGGTTCCAGCACGGGTGTGGTGGCAGGTATAAGCGCAGGTACCACCGATATAACCTACAGCCTTGGCGGTGTTACCGGTTGCATGGCGATATCGACCGTGACCGTGAACCCACGTCCTCAGCCAATAACCGGCTTCCCCAGTGTTTGTATCGGTTCTGTGACCACACTCAGCAGCATTACCCTCGGCGGTACATGGAGCTCGGGTATGCCTACGCTTGCCACTGTCGATCCGTTCGGTAATGTGACAGGTCTGCTGAATGGTAATGCATCTATATCTTACACACTGAGCACCGGCTGTGCCAGGGTACAGGTAGTAGCGGTGAATCAACTGCCATTGGCTATATCCGGCGCCGATGTAGTGTGTGTCGGTTCTAACATAACTCTTACCAATTCTTCTACAGGCGGCACATGGAGCACGAGCGATGCTACCAAGGCTACTATAACTACCACAGGTGTGGTAACAGGTACCGGAGCAGGTACTGTGATAATGAGCTATATACTGCCTACAGGCTGCTTCCGTACAAAGGCATTGACGGTGAATGCGCTTCCTGCAGCTATATCGGCCCCGGCCACTGTGTGTGTGGGCTCTACGGTAACGCTTACCAGCACCCCTGCCAGCGTACCTGCGGGCACATGGAGCTCATCGGCAGCGGTGATAGGTTCGATAGATCCTGTGACGGGCGTACTGAGCGGCCTTGTAGGAGGAACTACAACAATATCTTATGTGAATGCCCAGGGCTGCCGTGTAACGAATGTGGTGACCGTATTGGCACGCCCAACTGTTATATCCGGCTCTGCTGTGGTATGCGTGGGGGGTACATCTACACTTAACAGCACACCGGCCGGTGGCTTGTGGAGCACAGATGATAATACCGTAGCAGATATACTGCCCGGTACCGGATATATGACCGGCATAAATGCAGGTACCACAGACATTACCTATACTGCGGTGAACGGCTGTACACGCAGTGTGACCGCTACCGTGAACCCACTGCCTGATGTGATAGGCGGTGTTACACACGAGGTGTGTGTGGGCTCGGCCATTATGCTTACGAACACTGTTGCAGGTGGTACATGGTCTACATCGCTGGCCACTGTGGCTACGGTGAACGCTACCTCGGGCCTTGTATACGGTGTGTCGGCAGGTACTGCCTACATCACATACAAGCTGTCGACAAGCTGCTTTGTTACCGACCTCGTAACAGTGAACCCACTGCCTACTGCCATAACAGGTTCTGCATCGGTATGTATGGGCTTCTCTACAGTACTTTCAACGTTGACACCGGGCGGCACATGGTCATCGGGTAATACCGGGGTGGCCACTGTGAGCCTGACGGGTGTTGTATCGTCTGTGGCACCAGGTACATCTACAATATCTTATACATCTACATCGGGTTGTATAGCTCTGAAAGTAGTAACGGTGCATGCGCTGCCAGCAGCCATAGCCGGCAGCCTTTCAGTATGCTCGGGTACTACTACCGTGTATACCAACACATCGGCACCTGGTACATGGAGCAGCAGCAATGTTGCTGTAGGTACCATATCGAGCCTGGGTGCATTCAATGCGCTTACAGCAGGTACCACTGCCATTACATATACTAATCCTACCGGCTGCTATACAGTAAGTATAGTAACGGTGAACACGCTGCCTGCCACTATAACAGGTGTTGCGATACTATGCTCAGGCGGTAGTACCAGCACACTGACCAGTGCTACTATGCCCGGTACATGGAGCAGCAGCAACCTTTCTGTAGCCACTATAGACGTTGGTACAGGTACAGTGACCTCGGGCGCTATCGGCACATCTACTATCTCGTATACCGGAGCCAATGGTTGTACCACTACCAGGATAGTGACAGTTGTACTCACTCCGTCTCCCATCGTTAGCCTGCCTAGTGTATGCCAGGGTTCCAGCATATCGATGATAAGCTCACCCGGCGGCGGTACCTGGAGCAGCACTGTACCTTCGGTAGGTACTATAACATCTACCACAGGCGCCTTCACAGGTGTTTCGGCAGGTGTTACCACAATATCATATGTGACATCCAATGGCTGCGGCAGAAGCACTACAGTTACCGTGTCTCCTACGGCTACGCTCACATCGGGCCCGGCGCTGGCATGCGTAGGCTCTACCATAACACTTACCTATGACCTGGCCGGTGGCTCATGGACAAGCGGTAGCACAGGTGTAGCTACAGTGGATCTTTCTACCGGTGTAGTGACAGGTGTGGCCGCAGGTGTAGCGAACATAACTTACCTGCTGCCAAGCGGTTGCCGCACTGTAACACAAGTGACCGTTAACGCACAGCCAAGTACTACAACAGGTACTGCTACCGTATGTCTGGGCCTTTCTACTACGCTTAGCAACAGCACTCCGGGTATAGTATGGAGCAGCGCTAATGCGGGTATCGCTACCGTTGGGTCGGCCACGGGCATCGTTGTAGGTACAGGTGTAGGCGCTGTGGATATAACCGCTACCAACCCACTTACAGGTTGTGCGCGTGTGACCACTGTTACCGTAAATTCTCTGCCTGCAGCTATCGCAGGTTCTCTGTCAATGTGTATCGGCAATACATCTACATTGTCTAACAGTGTACTGGGCGGTACCTGGAGCAGCAGCGCTACAAGCGTAGCTTCGGTAGGCATGCTGACAGGTGTAGTAACAGGTATAACTTCAGGTACCTCTACCATTACATACAAGCTGAGCACAGGTTGCCAGGCAACGCGCGTTGTGACGGTGCAGCCTGCGCCTACTGCCATTACCGGTGTGAACAATGTATGCGTGAATGGTACTACTACATACTTCACCCCCACACTGGGCGGTGTATGGAGCAGTAGCAACAATGCCATAGCCCAGGTAGGTACCAATGGTGTGGTGACCGGCTTCTCGCCAGGTGTTGCCAACATCAGCTATGTACTGGCCACAACATGTTTCGTTACCAAGACCGTGACAGTACTGCCAATGGTATCGCCGATAGCAGGTGTGACCGGTGTATGTGAAGGCTCACAGACAAACCTGAGCACCCTGACACCCGGTGGTACATGGAGCAGCGGCAATACGTTCGTAGCTATAGTAGGCCTGACAACAGGTCTTGTTACGGGCCAGGCCGCAGGTACATCCATCATTACCTACACTGCACCTACAGGCTGTACAGATACAGCACTGGTGACAGTGAACCCTGTGCCTAGCGCTATAATGGGTATACCCAATATGTGCCAGGGCTCTACAACTACGCTTTCTAACCTTACTATACCGGGCACCTGGAGCAGTGGCAACCCCATCATCGCATCTGTAGATGGCACTACGGGCGTTGTTACCGGCAACAGTGTAGGTACTGCAAGGATAACTTATACTATAGGCACAGGCTGCCGCACTACACAGATAGTATCTGTGACACCGCTTCCCGGTTCTATAACAGGTTCGGCCCAGGTGTGCGAAGGTTCTAACACATCACTCGGTATATCTACACCGGGTGGTACATGGAGCAGCGTTGATGAGACGATAGCCATCGTAGGAACGACAGGTGTAGTGAGCGGCATAGCTGCCGGTACCACTACCATAAGCTATACACTGCCTACAGGCTGTGCCAGCTCGGTGATAGTGACCGTGAACGCTGTACCTGATCCGATAGGAGGTGTAGCTGAAGTTTGTCTTGGTGCTACTACCACACTTACTGCTACACCAGCAGGCGGCGCATGGACCAGCGGCTCTATGACAGTGGCCACAATAGGGGTATCTACAGGCCTGCTTACCGGTACCGGTGTAGGTGTGAGTGTGATAACCTATACATTGCCTACCGGCTGCCGCGCATTCAAGATAGCTACTGTGCATGCACTGCCAGGTGCTATAGGCGGCGTGACCAATATATGCCAGGGCGGTTCTACCATCCTTACCAACCCTGTTCCGGGTGGTATATGGTCTAGCGACTTCATCAGCGTGGCCTACATAGACCCCGCTACCGGCGAGGTGACAGGTAACAGCATAGGCGTGGATACCATCAGGTATACACTTACCGGCGGTTGCTCTACCAAGATAACCATAACAGTGAACGAGGCACCGACCGCTATAACAGGCGACTTCGAGATATGCCTTGGCGAAACGACCACACTTACGCCGCCGGCAGTAGGTGGTACATGGAGCAGCAGCAACACTTCTGTAGCTACCATTGGTGCTACCAGCGGTATAGTTACGTCGCATTCTGCAGGTTCTACAGAGATATCTTACACTCTGGGTGCAGGTTGCATGGTGCATTCTACGTTCGTTGTTGACCCTTCTCCATCGGCCATCGTAGGTCCGCATGAGGTATGTTCGGGTCAGAGTATAACACTGCTGAACTCGATAGCAGGCGGTACATGGACAAGTACGAACTCGTCGGTAGCTACCGTAGACGGTACTACAGGTGTAGTAACGGGTGGAGCATCCGGTACTGCTACTATAGTGTACCAACTGCCCGGAAGCTGCTTCGCACAGTTCATAGTAACGGTGAACTCTCTGCCTGCGCCTATCACAGGTCTGGACAGCATATGCCAGGGCGCATCTGCTACATTCAGCAGCGTACCTACAGGCGGTATATGGACATCGAACGCACCTGCCATAGCCCCTGTGAACCTCGTATCTGGCGAGGTGACGGGTATATCGGTGGGTAATGCAGTGATATCGTATACCCTGTTGGGCACAGGCTGTTACCGTACGAAGAACGTAACGGTGAACCCTGTTCCGGCACCGATAACGGGTACATACAATACTTGCGTAGGTGCTACCACATTGCTAAGTACCACTACGGTGGGAGGTACATGGACCAGCAGCAATACCTCTGTAGCGCTGGTAGGTTCTACCACAGGCCTGGTACAGGGGCTGAGCGCAGGTACCGCTACCATAATGAACATACTGCCTACAGGGTGTTCGTCTTCGGCACTCATAGTTGTTAACCCGCAGCCTGCCAACATCACTGGTCCTTCAGAGATATGTGTAGGTTCGGCAGCCACTATGACCGATGCGACTCCGTTCGGCTCATGGAGCAGCAGCAATCCTTCTGTAGCAACGATAGATGCTGCAAGCGGATTGATAACAGGTGTGGTAAGTGGTAATACTACTATTACTTATACGCTCTTCGCTACAGGCTGTAGCGTTATCAAGCAGGTAACGGTGAACCCGCTGCCTCCGTCAATAACCGGTGTACAGTACATGTGTCTCGGCAGCATATCTTTCGTTGCCAACCCGATACCGGGCGGCACATGGAGCAGCAGCAACACTGCTGTGACCACGATAGATGGTTTCGGTAACGTGACGGCGACAGGCGTTGGTACATCTACCATCACTTACGAGCTCACTTCTGCATGCTACATCACCAGGATGCTGACAGTAGAGCCTACACTGAACCCGATCACAGGTCCGTCGACAGTGTGTGAGGGCGCTACCATCACCCTTGCCAATACTTATGTTGGCGGTAGCTGGAGCACAGGTACACCATCGGTAGCTACCGTAGGTACTACAGGTATAGTAACAGGTGTTACGGCCGGTGTTGCCAACATATCTTATGCTACACCGCTTGCTCACTGCTTTGTAGTGAAACAAGTGACCGTTGATCCTGTGCCTGCGGCCATATTCGGTGCCGATGAGGTATGCGTTGGCGCTACTACTGCACTGACAGTTAGCACACCGGGTGGTACATGGAGCAGCAGCGATGATGCTGTGGCTACAGTAGATGCATCGGGCGTGGTGATAGGTGTTGTTGCGAATACCGCAGTGATATCTTACATAGTAGGTTCGGGCTGCGCAGCTACACTGCCTATGACCGTGAAACCACTGGCCAATGCAGGTGCAGTGAGTGGTGCTACAGAAGTTTGCGTAGCGTCTACCATAGCGCTCACATCTTCGGGCGATGCAGGTGGTACATGGAGCAGCGCAGACATCACTATAGCTACAGTAGGTACATCGGGTGTAGTGACAGGTGTAGCAGTAGGTACTACTACCATATCTTATGTGGTAGAGAACGACTGCAGCATAGACACTGCTACCTATGTGGTGACCGTGAACCCACTGCCTGATGCAGGTACGCTGAGCGCGACAACAGCAGGCCTGTGTATCACATACACAACTACTGTATCATCTACCAAGACAGGTGGTGTATGGACAAGCAGCGCTCCTGCTGTGGCATCGATAGATGCGGCAGGTGTGGTAACGGCCCTCACTGCAGGTACTGTGACCATCAGCTACACTATGACATCGGGTTGCGGTGTGGATGTGGCTACGATAAACATCACAGTATACAGCAAGGCTCCTCATACCGCTATATCCATACATTCAGATTCGGTACTTTGTGCCGGTGCGATGTTCAGGAACTTTGGCGCTCAGGTGGCACCAGGCAGCGGCACATCGTTCATATGGACGGCAGTGAACGCCGAGATATATGCCCAGTCTGAAGGCAACAGGCAGAACGCCCTGGTGAACTTCCCTAACCCGGGTACAGCTATAGTGCGCCTCACTACGCAGATAACCAGCACCGGTTGCTATGTGGTAGATTCGTTCACCGTAGAGGTGGGTGCAGATACTGCCTTCACTCCTGAGGTGAAGTACTTCCAGAAAGAGTTCATCTGTACCGACAATACATCGAGCATGTACCAGTGGGGTTATGATGATGCCGCTTCGCTGGATTCTACAAGGATACCAGGTGGTATACAGCAGTCTTACTACCAGCCTAATCCTGACTTCACCAACAGGCGCTACTGGGTGATATCGGAGCACAATGGCTGCTTCCAGAAGACCTACTACAACGTGCCTACAGATGTAAGGCCGGAAGATGTGAACATGGTGGATGTACGCCTCTATCCTAACCCTGCCGATACAAGGGTGAACATAGAAGTAAGGGGTATCACCATGAACGACAACATCACCATCAAAGTGGTGGACATGCTGGGCAGGGAGATACAGAATGTGGCCCTGGTGAATGGCAAAGGCAGCATAGACGTTGCCAGCCTGGCCTCGGGTATGTACTCTGTCGTGTTCTTCAACAATGGCGACAAGGTAACTGCCAAGACCTTTGTTAAGAACTAAGCATTGAATAACTGATAGTACAGGCCGCCCCGGATATCCCGGGGCGGCCTTTTTTTGAGAGGATGCCGGGCCTGCAGGTTCCGCCAATGCCCTGGCCGGAATAATGGGTCGTATCTTTCTCTTTTAGACAGTTTTTTTATTATTTTGGCTGCGCATTGCTTTATCTTTACGATCACTGTACATAATACTGCACTCTATGTCTTTACCGAAAGGAAAAAACACTCTTAAGATCGCTGCCCTGCTGTTGACCACCGCCCTTGCCGGACCATTGTCGGCACAGGATAGGCTACCATGCAAGAACCAATATCCATGTGGCGATTGTGCTGTGCATGACAACAACGGTAACGACCTGGCGGGTTTTACCAGGAACTATGCCAAACAGTTCAACAGGAACGGGGACAAGGTGATAAGCAGCTCTAACGACGAGTGGGGGTACATGCTGATGCGCACGGCCAGTGTGCCCTCGGTAAGCAGCCGCTGGGAGACACAGGGCGAACTGAACTATTTTGCGGCCATACGCAGCGCACTGGCCATGGTGAAGACCAAAGATGCCAACGTGGCCACATGGTGGGCCAGAGAATGCAATATGGATAATGGGCCGCTGGTGCAGGTAAGGGCAAAATCGGCAGCTGGTAACGAGGAAGTGGAGATGACACAGCAGAAGTACGAAAAAGTGTTCCATGGCCTGGAGGCGAAGAAGATGACCCTGGTAGAGTACATAGATACCTTTAACATGAGGGACTATGATCACCTGCTGCGCAAGAACCACATAGTGGCCAAATGTGGTGGTATAAAAGATGAGGACTTCAAGAGCGTGGTAGATTACTTCAATAACTTCCTGGGCAAGTTCAGTTATACCGACGATCCGGTGCTGACGAAGATGTCTTTCATCACCTTTTGCACAGGCGCCAGCAACACCCAGTATATATGCTACTTCAATGTAGTGAACGACAAACTGTCGGGCACGCTGGAGCCGCTGAACATACAGTATGAGCGCGACCGCGACAGTGTAGTGAAGCACACCTTTGCGAAGCTGGCCACAAGAACGGTGTACATATATGGCGATGACAGCTACGGGCTGGACAAGACCATGATAAAGTATGCCAAAGCTAATGAGTACAAGCTGCGCCGCAGGCGTACCAATATCACCGGCAAGTTCAACGACGAACGCTAGGCCGTAAGGAGCATATCATTTGATGAGCCACACCATATGGTGTGGCTCTCTTGCATTAGGGGTGTGACAGCGAATGCCATTATCGCACTATCTTTACAGCAGACCCATGAAGGCCAAAAGAATAGTCTGCACCGTTACCAACGACCTGAATTACGACCAGCGCATGATACGCATATGCACCACGCTGGCAGAGGCCGGGCATGATGTGACACTGGTAGGTTTTCGCAGGAAGACGAGCAAGCCCCTCATAGACAGGCCATTCAAACAGGTGCGGCTGCCCATAATAGCAGAGCAGGGCAAGATCATGTATGCCCACTACTGGTTCAACCTTTTTTTCTTCCTCCTGTTCCGTAAAGCTGATGTCTTGTGTGCCATAGACCTCGATACCATTCTGCCGGTATATTATGTGTCGCGCATACGGGGGCTGAAGCGGGTACACGATGCGCACGAGATATTTACCGAGCTGCGCGAGGTGATAACACGCCCGGCAGTATACCGCATGTGGCACTGGATAGCGCGGCATACCGTGCCCCACTTCCCGGCAGGGTATACCATAGGTGAGTGCTATGCCGAGGATTTCAAGAAAAAATATGGTGTGAACTATGGGGTAGTGCGCAATGCCACA
This sequence comes from Nemorincola caseinilytica, assembly GCF_039540515.1. NCBI lineage: Bacteria > Pseudomonadati > Bacteroidota > Chitinophagia > Chitinophagales > Chitinophagaceae > Nemorincola > Nemorincola caseinilytica. The sequence goes on from NZ_BAABFA010000011.1 coordinate 21,797, forward strand.
GTGCTGCGGCCCGTTATCATACCGGAGAAGAAGGAACGCTTTGTGCTGTACCAGGGCGCGGTGAACGTAGGCCGCTGCTTCGAGCAACTGATACCTGCCATGAAGCATGTGAACGCACGGCTGATAATATGCGGCGAGGGTAATTTCTCTGAACGGTCGCGGGAGATAGCAAGGGAACATGGTGTGGAGGATAAGGTGATATTCAAAGGGTATGTGCCACCTGCACAACTGGTGGAATATACCATACAGGCATGGGTGGGCGTGACCCTCTTCGAGGACACGAGCCTGAGCAATAGGTTATCACTTGCCAACCGCTTCTTCGATTATATGCACTCGGGCGTACCGCAGCTATGCAACAAGTACCCCGAGTATGAGCGAGTGAATGCAGAGTACGAGATAGGCACACTGGTAGCAGACCTGACGCCTGAGGCCATAGCCGCTGCGCTGAATCGCCTGCTGACCGATGATGCTTACTACTACCGCCTGCAGGAGAACTGTATGCGGGCGCGAGAAAAATACTGCTGGCAGGAGCAGGCAAAGACCCTGCTGGCCACCTACGAGAATTTGTAACAGTTACCGATGCCGTCACAGGATGGAAATATCGCTATCAGTGTCGTTATCCCGGTATACAATGGCAGGAATACCATTGGCCGGGCGCTGGATAGTGTATTGGCGCAAAGCCTGCCGGCGCACGAGGTGATAGTGGTAGATGATGCCAGCACCGATGATACGGTAAGCTACCTGCGGGCGCTGTACGGCGACAGGATAAAACTGATAGAAAGCAGGGTGAACAGCGGTAGCTCTGTGGCCCGCAACACAGGCTTGGATGCCGCCACCGGCACACACATAGCCCTGCTGGATGCCGATGATGCCTGGCACAAGGATAAGCTAGCGATAGCTGCCAGGATACTAAGCCAGGACAGAAAGATAGCCCTGCTGTACCACGACCATACACTGCGCGATATAATGCACGATGCGATCACCAAAAGCCCGCAGGTGCATGGGGTGTCGTTCGTGGGACTGGTGCTGCGCAATACCATATCAACATCATGCGTGGTACTGCGCAATGGGGCCGGTTTCAGGTTCGAGCGAACGATGCGGCATACCGAGGACCATGACCTGTGGCTGAGGATATGCTACAGGCACAAGGCGGCTTATATTCCTTACGAGCTCACAAGGCTTTTTCGCGGGGTGACAACAAAGGGCGGCGTGAGCGGCGACCGCTGGGCCATGCGCAAGGGCGAGCTACGCGCCTATGCACGGCTGGTGCGGCTGAACATACTATTTGCCCCGGTAGTGCCGCTGCTATGGGGGTATAGCCTGCTGAAGCATGTAGCGAAGCTGGCAGGTATACGCAAGTAAAAGACAATGTAACAATAGGTAAAACGAAAAATAGAAGCATATGATAAAGTATCTGGATAGTGCGCGGCGCCAGTTCGCTATGTATAAGCAACTGGGTGAAAAAGCAATGGCGCAGATGAGCGATGAGCAACTGCTATGGCAGGCCAACGAGGACAGCAACAGCGTGGCCGCCATAGTGAAACACATGTGGGGCAATATGATGAGCCGCTGGACGGACTTTCTGACGACAGATGGCGAGAAGCCATGGCGCCAGCGCGATGCGGAGTTCGATAACGACCTGGCCGGCCGCGAAGAGATAATGAAGAAATGGGAGGAAGGCTGGCAGTGCCTTTTCGATGCGCTCTCCATCATTACCGATAACGACCTGGACAAGATCATTTACATCCGCAACGAAGGGCATACCATACTGGAGGCCGTGAACAGGCAGATATCGCACTACTGCTACCATGTGGGGCAGATAGTGTACATAGCCAAGCTGCGCAGCACCGATAGCTGGAAGAGTCTTTCGATACCGCGCAATGCATCGGCACAGTACAATGCGGGTAAGTTCGCGCAGGATAAACAGGTGCGCCACTTTACCGAAGACTTGACGGATAAGACGGACGAACAGAAGTAACGAACGATATGAACAGGCGCTTCAACGTAAGGGTATACGGCATATGGGTACATGAGGGCAGGCTGCTGGTGAACGAGGAGCAGATACGCGGCCGGGTGGTAGTGAAGCTGCCCGGCGGCGGGCTGGAATGGGGCGAAGGCACCCGCGACTGCCTGGTGCGCGAATGGAAGGAAGAACTGGGGCTGGATGTGACCGTAACAGAACATTTCTACACCACAGACTTCTTTCAGCACTCCGCATTCGATGATTCGCAGGTGATAAGCATATACTACCGGGTGATGGCCAATGCTGTACGACCCATTGTGAACCATGTGCCGGGCGAGCGTACCTACTGGCTGCCGCTGGGCGAGGTGGGCGAGCATACCTTTACCCTGCCGATAGACAAAATAGTAGGCGGCATGATAGCCGCTGCCGGCAGGGTGCCGTTATAACCGATCATTATAGCGGTATCACAACAATAAGTACATACACGCATTACCTTTGCGGCTATGAAATTACTGATGCAGTACCTGTCGAGGTACAGGATGATGATAGTGCTGGCCATAGCGCTGGCCGCCATCAACCAGAGCTTTTCCCTGCTGGATCCCCTGATAGCAGGTAAGCTGCTGGACCGCTATGTGAACCATCCCCTCTCCTACGATAAGGACGGCCTGCTGCAGCGCGACCTTGGCGCATATATGCGCGGCGCGCTGGGGCTGATAGGCGCGCTGATAGGTGTGGCCATGGTATCGCGTATAGCCAAGAACTTCCAGGATTATGTGGTGAACGTGGTGATACAGAAGTATGGCGCGCAATTGTATACCGACGGCCTGCGCCATGCCCTGCGCCTGCCCTACCAGGACTTTGAGGACCAGAGCAGCGGCCAGACGCTGAACATACTGCAGAAGGTGCGTACCGACTGTGAGAAGTTCATACAGGCGTTCTTCAACGTGCTGCTGCCTACCATCATAGGTATAGTGTTCGTTATAGTATATGCTTTTGCCCTTAGCCCCCTGCTGCCCGTTATATATGTAGGTGGCGCCATAGTGCTTGCCCTCCTTACCAATGCGTTGAGCAAGCGTATAAAGACCGTGCAGAAGACGATAGTGAAGGAGACGAATGCACTGGCGGGATCGACCACGGAATCGCTGCGCAATATAGAGCTGGTGAAGAGCCTGGGCCTTACCCACCAGGAGATAAGGCGCCTCAATGCCACCACCATCAAGATACTGACACTGGAACTGAAGAAGGTTCGCAGCATACGCGCCATATCCTTTGTGCAGGGCACCTTTGTGAACCTGCTGCGCCAGGCTATTATCATGTGCCTGCTGTTCTTCATTTACAAAGGCACCATATCGGCAGGGCAGTACCTTACTCTTATCTTTTATTCGTTCTTCATTTTCGGCCCCATGCAGGAGATAGGCAATGTGATACTCTCTTACCGCGAGGCAGAGGCATCGCTGAACAATATGCAGGAACTGCTGAAGAAGCCCGTGGAGTATGTACCCGTGAAGCCGGAAGCGATAAACGATATAGAGAACATCCGTTTCGATAACGTGACCTTCAAGCACAGCAGCGCTACACGCCCCGCGCTGGATGGCATATCGTTCGATGTGCGCACGGGAGAGACCGTGGCCTTTGTAGGGCCATCGGGCAGTGGCAAGACCACACTGGTGAAACTGCTGGTAGGCCTGTACCAGCCGCATAAGGGCAGCATAGTGTATAACGGGCACAAGCAATCGGACATAGACTATGAGGAACTGCGCAGGCAGATGGGACTGGTGACACAGGACCCGCAACTGTTCTCGGGCACCATAAAGGAGAACATGCTCTTTGTGAACCCTACTGCCACATATGAGCAGATAAATGCAGTGCTGCAGCAGGCCGCCTGCCAGAACCTGCTGGTACGCGCCGAGAAGGGTATAGACACCATGATAGGAGAGGGTGGCCTGAAGCTATCGGGCGGGGAACGCCAGCGTATATCTATAGCGCGCGCACTGCTGCGCAGCCCACGGATGATGATATTCGACGAGGCCACCTCTGCGCTGGATTCGCTGACGGAGGACGAGATATCGCAGACCATACGCAATATTACATCCAAACGGCAGCACATCACCATCATGATAGCCCACAGGTTGTCTACCATCATGCATGCCGACAGAATATATGTACTGGAGAAAGGCAATGTGGTAGAGACGGGATCGCATGAGACCCTGCTGGAAGAAAAAGGACTTTACTATGCCATGTGGCGCCAGCAGATAGGGGAGCGCAAGGATGCACCCGCCGGCAAGGCAATGGCATAAAACGAACCAGAAAAGAGAACATAGAACAGGCCCCGCACATAGCGGGGCCTTTCTTTTTCGCCACGCCTGTGTAAGAGAATGGAGCCGCAAAAATGCTGTACCTTTCCCCACCGGCACAAATGGACCTTTACCGCATCATACCCGTACTACTGCACGCCATCGTACTGCTGCGAATAGGTGTAGACCTCTACATGCTGCATAGCGGCGTTATGACCAAAGCCGATATGGCAGGCATCAATCCCCTGTACGACAAGTTCTTTTACCTGGTGATCTTCAGTACCCTGGCATCGCTTTTCATAGGCGAAAAGAGGTTGCGGCTGTTCTCGGTAATAACGGGAGTGGTGGCCTTTGCGGCAATATGGTTCAGCGCGCCTGTTTTCACACCCGAATACCATACCGATCCCATGTATGGCCCCGTCAAGCAGGGCGACATGGAAGAGGAGCAGGAAGAAGAGGTGGAATAACTACAGTATCAGCTCAGGAAGGGGTTGTCGGCCTTCTCATCGCCTATGGTAGTGGCAGGGCCGTGACCAGAGAGTACCACCGTGCCATCGGGCAGTGGAAAAAGCTGTGTGCGTATGGACGATATGAGGGTATCGAAATTGCCCCCCGGCAGGTCGGTGCGGCCTATGCTGCCGTTGAAGAGCACATCGCCGGCTATCACCCAGTTGCCGGGTGCGTAGTAGAATGATATGCTGCCGGGCGAATGGCCGGGCGTGAGCAGTACCTCTATGGTATCGTCGCCCAGTTGCAGGGGTATGCCGTGGGGTATGTAGTTATCGGCTACAGGCACGCCAGAAAGCTGCATGCCGAACATGGCTGCCGTATCGGCCCCTCTTTGCAGCACAGGCAGTTCCTGCCGGTGTATGCCGAAGGGTATGTTGTACCGCTCCTTGAGGGCATTTACGCCAAAGATATGATCGAGGTGGGCATGGGTATTGATGATGCCCCTGGGGCGTAGCTGCTGTTTCTCGATGAATGAAATAAATTCGTCCGTTTCCCGTTGTTCATACATGCCGGGGTCTACTATCCAGCAGTCTTTCTTGTGATCGCTGATGATGTAGGTGTTCTCGGAAAAGGCGTTGAACGTGAAAAAATGGACATTTAACATACCGGATAGCTTTAATTTGTGTAATTTGTAGAGCAAATGTAGCGAAACCCGCTCACCCTATCCGGGTGGCGGAGCGGACATACCTGCCTTATCAGTAAAAGAAGGGAATTAGATGACGATAAGAAAGTTGCTGCGGGGACGTTTGCTGCCACTATTGGCAGCTATATGCGTTTGTGGAATGACAGAGCGGGCAGCAGCGCAGTCGAACATAGAGATCTTCGGGCAGAACAGGGTACAGGAGCGCAAATTCAGCTGGAAATTCTTCGATACGAAGCATTTCCGTATATACCACTACGACAAGATGGGGGTGCAACTGGGCCGCTATGTGGCCGAGGAGGCCGAATACGATATGGGCGTGGTGGAACGGCGCCTGGGCAGCCAGTTCCCCCAACGGTTCAATATCATACTGTATAACGACTATGACGACTACCGCCAGACGAACATAGGTCTGAAGGACCAGTCGCCCACAACGGGCAATATGCGGGCGGGATCGCTGAAGATAGTGGACGACAAGCTGGTACTATACTTCACCGGCGAGCACTCTGACCTGCGGCGGCAGATACGTTCCGGTATGTCGCTGGTGGTGATGCAGCGCATGCTGTTCGGCGAGAACGTGAAGAAAAAAGTGAAGAACTCGCTGACCATGAACCTGCCGGCATGGGTGAGCGATGGCTATATAGCCTACCTGGTAGATGGCTGGGACCAGAAGAGCAACAGCATGTGGAAGGGTGTACTGGAAGCAAACCCCGGCAAAGGCTTTTACGAGCTGGCCGAGGACCATCCGGAACTGGCCGGCAAGGCGTTCTGGAAGTTCATAGCCAACCAGTATGGGCCCGGCAAGGTAAAGACACTGCTGTACGACATACAATCGACAGGCAACCTGAACAAGGCCACCAAGGAAAGGCGCAACCTGAACATGAAGGTGACAAAGGCCTACGACTCGTGCATCAACTACTACAAGGTAGTGTACCGCTCGGACGAACTGCACCAGGAAAGGCCCGATAGCACCAGTGGCATACTGACGCTGAAGGTACCGAAGGACAAGAGCGTGCTGCGCAACATTCGCGTATCGCCAGATGGCACCAATGTGGCCTTTGTGATGTGGAAGAACGGACAATACAAGGTGATGCTGCAAAAGTCGGGCAGCGATGAGGGCGATGCCACCGTGCTGGTAGAGGGCGGGCAAAAGGATTTTGCCGACCAGGTGGATCCTAACTACCCTATGCTGGCATGGTCTAAGACAGGCAGCAGGCTGGCCGTGCTGTATATGAGAAAGGATGTGCCCCAGTTGCGGGTATACAACAATACAAAGGGGCGTGTAGAGAACTATGTGATACCCAAGAAACGTTTCGACAGGTTGCTGTCCATGTCATTTGCGGGAGATGATGGTACGTTGCTGTTCTCTGCCATAAAAAAGAGCCAGACCGACCTGTACCAGTTCACCATAAAGGGATCGAAGATGGTGAACATAACCGATGACGTATGGGACGACCTGTCTCCCGAATACGTTATCAGCCCCGAGTACAACGGAATACTCTTCGTATCGAACAGGCCGCGCCCCAATTTGAAGGTGCAGCAGCAGGTGAACGAGCTGCCCGTAGGGCCGCTCAATATGTTCTTCTACGATCCGCGCAAGGGTGGAGAGATGGTACAGTGTACCTATCTGCAAAAGGGCTTTGTATCGCAGCCCATACAATATGGCGATGATGCCTTTGCCTACCTGCACGACAGTAATGGTGTGAACAACCGCTATGTGGTGATACACAAGCATAAGGATGATGGCAGTGACTCGCTCTTTGTGCGCCCGGTGACCAACTATGCTACCAGCATACTGAATCACCAGTACAGCTACCTGACAGGTAATGTGGCCGATGTGGTGCTGCAGGGCAAAAAATATGTGGCATACTTCCACGAAAGGAAGATGCCTACCAATGACAGCAATGTGAAGGTGCTGCGGCCCACCATACTGTCGGAGGACAGAACGGAGCCTGCAGCGCCTGCGGCAATGGGAGATACCACAGCGGCAGCAACGCCTGCCGGAGCATGGCAGGACGATGCGCCTGAACCACCCAAGCCCGAGATAAAGGGAGGTAATGCGTTCCAGTCGGAATTTTCGGATAATGAGGACCAGCCAAGACCCAAGCCAAGACAGCGCAACAAGGCGGCAATAGCGAGCGAGGAGAACGAGGTGGATAATGGCATAGTGGCCGCCGATAGCTCTGTGCTGACAGTGATGACGGATAGCGCCTACCTGAAGATGAAGCCCGCACCCTACCGCGGCTGTTTCAAACCCGACTACCTGTCTGTGAAGCTGGATAATAGCATACTGTTCAATCAGTACCAGTCTACCGATGCCAATGGTGGCCGTTTCGCCAATCCTACATTGGGGGCCTTGTCTATGATAAACCTGAATGAGCTGTTCGAGAACCACAGGATAACGGGCGGTTTCCAGCTGCCGCTGCAGTCTCCATACTCGGCCTATTTTGTGCAGTACCAGAATTTTACCAATCGCTGGGACTGGGGCTTTTTCGTGTTTCGCAGGCAGCAGAAAGAGAGCCTGGGAGTGGGCTATACCGACCAGGCCGGCAATGTGCTGTTCGTGAAGGAGCAGCTTTTCAAAAGCACATCGGATATGGCACAGTTCGACCTGAGCTATCCCATAGACCGGCTGAAGAGCGTGCGCTTCCATACAGGGGTGAGGCACGATAAGATGGTGCAGAAGATAACCGATACACTGAGCCTGATCATAGACCCGATATCCAATAACGGGCCCGTGTCGTCCTTCAACAGGCTGGAGTTCGTGTTCGACAATACGATAAGCCCCACGATGAACATACTGTATGGTACCCGGTACAAAGTATATGCCGAGTATATGAGCGACCTGAGGAATACCGGTAACTACTGTTACAACATAGGCCTGGATGTGAGGAACTACCAGCGGCTGCATAAGCACTTCATACTGGCCACAAGGCTGGCCTATGCACACTCTGACGGTACCAAGAAAGTGCAATACCTGGTAGGTGGCGTGGACAACTGGCTGAGCCCCAAGGCAGGCCCGAAATCGCTGCAGGGAGCAGGCCCCGAATATGGGTTCCAGATGCTGGCCACATCGCTGCGCGGGTACAAGCAATATGCGCGTGTAGGCAACAACTTCTCTGTACTGTCCAATGAGCTGCGCCTGCCATTAGTGACCACCTTTGTGAAGCGCCCGGTACGGTCGGCCATATTGAAGAACCTTCAGGCCGTAGGCTTTGTGGATGTGGGCTATGGATGGACCGGCTTCCTGCCAAAGGATAAGGATTATGAATACAGGCTTCCTTTGATGCCTACCAGTAAGACACCCATAAAGATGACCCTTGTAGAGACCAACAATGTAGCTGCGGGATATGGTATAGGTATGCGTACATTGCTCTTCGGCTATTTCCTGCGGGTAGACTGTGCGTGGGATGTAGAAGAAGGCAAAATACCCATGTGGCACTTTGCCCTGGGTACCGATTTCTGATGATGTACCTGCAGGCTGCTTTCTTTTTGTTACTTTACACCCCTTTCGCGATACTGCTGCATGCGCGCTTTGCTGAGAACCGACATAGTTGTGGCCAGGCTGCTGGTAATGTGCATCTTTCTGCCAGACAGGCTGCAGGTGCTGGCATCGGTAGGCGCCTGTGTATACTTCGTGTTCCGTACGCTGGGAAGAAAGGAATGGCCGCCTAGGCAAAACTTCATAGCGGCCCTTGCGCTGGGTAGCAGTTTCCTGCTGTATATAGGTGCGGCTCTTATAACGCCCGCCTCGCACAGGCGAGAGGCTTTTTCGCTGTGCGAGCGTATGCTGTCCTTCCTGCTCATGCCGTTCGTGTTCGCCATTATGTCGCAGTACTTCAGGCAGCTCATAGCAGGGCAGCTGCGGTACTTCGTATATGGCTGCATCATAGTGAGCGCTATGGGCATAGCCGATTTTTTCTACCATCATTTCATAGTGAATGGTGGTAAAGTGCCTATGTCGCATGTAGAGCTCCGCAACATCTTTGAGAACTTCACCGGCATACACCCTACATATATGGGTGTATATCTTGGTTTTGCCATATGCATCACGGGCATCATGTGGGAGCCTGCTTCTAAAAGGCAGGCCATGCTGAAGAACGTGACCATATATACCCTGCTGCTGTTCCTGCTGTCGCTGTTCGCCAAGTCGCCTATCATAGCGCTGGGTATCATAGCCATACATTTCCTGTACGAGCGGCGGGGACAGTTGCGGCGTTTTGCAGTGCCGGGCGCGGTGCTGGCGGGTGTGGTAGGGGCGGCATGTGCCTTTATCCCCTTTGTACGGCAGCGTGCCGGCGAAATGCTGGGCCTGTTCGGTGAAAATACGGAGGACGACCTGATACAGAACTCGGTACACATGCGCCGCCTGATATGGAATACCGATGTGACCTTGCTGAAGCATTACTGGCTTACGGGCATAGGGCCGGGCAGGTTGCTTGAAGCCCTGCATCTGCGGTACTTTTTCCATTCGCTGTACAGTGGCTACTGGGTGGGTTACTTCGATCCGCACAACCAGTACCTCTCTCACTGGCTCTCTTTTGGTATACCGGGTATATTGGTTCTGGTCATCACCCTTATCATACACCTGCGCAGGGCAGTGGCCGCGGGCAACAGGCTGTATCTATACCTGCTGTTCATCATCGTCATCACCTTCTTCACCGAGACCATGCTTGCCCGCCAACAAGGGGTATTGTTCTACTCCATCTTCACGGCATTGTTCTTCTTTTTGTATAGCCCCTCGCCGGCTCTGCCTACCGGCAGGCAGGCTCCCCCGAGGAGAGGAGGTAAGTTTTGAAGGTGTTCTTCTATCATCAATATATTCGGTAGTATTTGCCGGGCAAGGCTTTTATTACGCCTTGCAGTTCCAGTTGCAGCAGCGTACCGGCCAGCATGGCGGTAGGCATGCCTGTGTGGTAGGATAGCTCATCTACATGGGCATTTTCGCGGGCCTGCAGCAGGTCTACTATCTTCTGCTCTTCGGGGGTCAGGTGCAGAAACAGTTGCGGCTGCACAGCGCGCGCCTTCATTTGCCCGTCCCAGTTCATGAGCTGCAGCAGGTCTTCGGTATTGGTGATCATGGCGGCCATATTGGAGCGAATGAGTGCATTGCAACCCGCACTGCGGCTATCGGTGACACGGCCCGGGAAGGCCGCCACCTCGCGGTTGTAACCTGCTGCCAGCGAGGCTGTGATGAGCGCCCCGCCCGATGCATGACTCTCTACTATGACCGTTACATCGCACATGCCGGCCACTATGCGGTTGCGCATGGGAAAGTTGCCCCTGTCCAGCGCAGTGCCGGAGGGGAACTCGGATAGTATGCCGCCGTTCTCCATCATCTGCGCGGCCAGGTTCTTGTTCGATGGCGGATATATCGTATCTACCCCATGGCCCAGTACGCCTATGGTGGGTATACCCGCCTGCACACATTTCTTGTGCGCTATGGCATCTATGCCCAGTGCCAGGCCACTTACTACCAGCAGGTCATCGAGCTGGCGCAGGCCGTCTACCAGTTCTTCGCACAGCTTCTGGCCATAATCGGTGTTCTTGCGGGTGCCTACTATGGCCACGGTCTTCTTTGCCTCGGGCCTTGCAGTGCCCTTGCAAAAAAGCAGCAGGGGTGCGTCGGCACAGGCGGCCAGGCGGGTGGGGTAGCCTTCGGCCTCTATGCTGTATACTTTTACATTGTTCTTCAGGATGAAGTCCAGCTCGGCCCCGGCCTTTTGCAATATGTCCGGCTCGCGAAAGGCTTTGGCCCTGGCATCAGATACACCGTCTATGGTGGTCAGTTCTTTCAGCGGGGCAGAGAAAACGGCTTTGGCACTTCCGAAGCGTGCCAGCAGCGCCCTGCCGGTCCTTACGCCTACGCCGGGTATGAAGCTAAGGGCAAGCAGGTAGAAAAGTTCTTCATTCTCAGTGGCAGGGTGCATGTATCATTCTGGTCTATATCGCCCGATACTATTATCTTTGGCACGCGTAAATTAAATAAAATGAAGAAACTCACCCTGCTTATTTTGATGCTTGCTGCCGTGGCAGGAGTACATGCGAAGACCGTTAAAAAGAAGAAAAAACAGGCCACATCGAAAGAGATAGTATCGGTGAGCATACACCGTACCGTATGCTTTGGCAAGTGCCCCGACTATATAGTAGAGATAAACAAAGATGGTACGGCCACCTATACGGGCAGGATGTTCGTGCAGGATACAGGCATCTTCAAAAAGAACATAGGCAAGCAGAAGGCAGGCGAGATAATAACCCTCTTCAAGACCTACAGGGTAGATACCTGCAGCGAAATGTACGAGAACCGCATACCCGACCTGCCGGGCCTGAACATGGTCATCAACTACAAGAAAGGCAAGAAGCAGATATATAACTGCAAATGGGGCCCTGCCTTCCTGGAAGAGATAGCTACCGCTATGGAAGAGGCAGGCAAAATGCCCGATGAGAGCAAAACGGGCTGGAAGAAAACAGGCATGCCCAAGAAACCATAAAGTATGCCGGGAGCACCCGGAAAGAGAAGAGGCTGTTCTGCCTACCACATGGTAGCCGGAACAGCCTCTTGAATATTGCAGAGTGCCTGTCTTAAAGGTGCATCTTATCTTTTTTTGCCAGCAGCTCATCTACTGTTTCGCGGTACATCTCGTCGGGTACACAGCAGTCTACGGGGCAAACGGCGGCGCACTGGGGCTCTTCGTGGAAGCCTTGGCACTCGGTACACTTATTGGCAGTGATGTAGTAGGTATCTACGGCAAGGGGCTCGTGGCGGGTGTTGGCATCGGTAGTAGAGCCGTCCATAAGAACGAAAGCGCCTTTTACCGAGGTGCCATCGGCAATGGCCCACTCCACGCCACCTTCATAGATAGCATTATTAGGACATTCGGGTTCGCAGGCCCCGCAGTTGATGCATTCGTCGGTTATCTTTATAGCCATATCAGGTCGTGATCAGTTAACGTATTTGGCTGCTAAGTTACAACTTCACTGCCAAATACGATAGAAGACCATGCATAGTAAATAGTAATAACTGCATAATGCGGGCGAAGACCGCTGCCATATGCGTCACCCCAACAGGGACATATTTGCAGAAAAGATCGCAACTTCGCACTCTGAAACTTATACATAGAATGGAACAAGTGCTGACACTGCAAAGACGCATAGAACTGATGGAGGATATGGGGCGATATATGCTGAGCGATGAGCCCGCCTGGCAGGAGGCCATGCAAATGGCCGGCCACAGGAACGCATGGTTCACCGCAGAGCATATAGCCCATGCAGTGGAAAGCATAGCCCGCCAATACCTGGCGCCCGGCAAGCTGCCCGCATGGGTAGGGCAGTACAAACTGCCCGCCGAGGCGTGCACTGTGGGTATAGTGATGGCGGGTAACATACCGCTGGTGGGGTTTCATGATATGCTGTGCGGCTTTATGAGCGGGCACAGGCTGATGCTGAAACTATCGACCAAGGACGAAGTGCTGATGCGCCACCTGCTGCACCGTATGGTGACACAGGAGTCCCTGGTAGCGGAGTGCATAACTGTGGCAGAAAGGCTGAACGGCTGCGATGCCTATATAGCCACAGGCAGCAATAATACGGCACGCTACTTCGAACAGTATTTCGGGAAGTATCCGCATATCATAAGGCAGAACAGGACATCGGTGGCCATACTGGATGGCAGCGAAACGGATAAGGAACTGGTCGCGCTGGCCGATGATGTGTACCTGTACTATGGCCTGGGCTGCCGCAATGTGACACAGGTATGTGTGCCGCACGGCTACGACTTCGAGCGGCTGCTGCGCATCTTTGCCCGGTACGACCACTATGCCGACCTGAACAAATACAAGAACAATTATGACTACCACCTGGCCCTGTACCTGCTGAACAGGGTACCCTATATGAGCACCCCGGCACTGCTGATGGTAGAGAACGAATTGCCGTTCTCTGCAGTGAGTGTGCTGCACTACAGGCACTATACCGATAGGGAACAACTGGTGCAGGAGCTGCAAGGCAGTACCGATATACAGGCCATAATAGGCCATGGCCTCATACCCTTTGGCAGTGCGCAGGTACCTACCCTCACCGACTATGCCGATGGGGTAGATACTATGGCTTTTCTCTGTAGCTTATAGGCTTACCACAAATGTACGCGCAGGCTGTCGGCAAGGTACATCTTGTCGCCGGGCTGTATGTTGAAGGCCTCGTAGAACTCAGGCACATTGGGGAAGGGGCCGTTCACCCTGTATTTGGCAGGCGAGTGTACATCGGTCAGCAGCTGGTTGGCCAGTACTTCGGGGCGCATCACCAGTTGCCAGCCCAAGGCATAGCCCAGGAAGTAGCGCTGCATCGGTGTATAGCCTGCTATCTTCTCTCCTTTCTTATATGCCTCTGTCTGCTTGAAGGCATCCAGGCCTATAAGTATACCGCCAAGGTCGGCCAGGTTCTCGCCCAGTGTAGCGCGGCCATTGATGTGTATGGTATCTATGGGCACCATTTTGTTGAACTGCTGTACCAGCACATTGGCCCTCTTGTTGAACTCTGTAGTGTCGGTAGGTACCCACCATGCGCTCAGGTTGCCCTTCTCATCGAACTGGCGGCCTTCGTCGTCGAAGCCATGCGTTATCTCGTGGCCCACGGTAGATGCTGCCATGTAGCCGTATACAAGCGCATCGTCCAGCTCTTCGTCCTTGTAGCCCGGTACGGTCATCATGGCCGCGGGCAGCACTATCTCGTTGTTCGATGGGTTGTAATATGCGTTGTAGGTCTGTGGCGTCATGTCCCACTCGGTGCGGTCCACGGGTTTGCCCAGCTTGTTCATGCTATAGTTATACCACCACTCGGCGCCGCGCATCACATTGGCAGCATATGGGCCGCGGTCTATCTTCAGCGATGAGAAGTCTTTCCATTTGTCGGGGTAACCTACCTTTTTGGTCATCACCATCAGCTTGTGTATGGCTCTCTGCTTGGTGTCGGGGCTCATCCAGTCCAGCTTTTCCATGCGGGCCTTATAGGCATTGCGCACATTCTCTACTATCTGCTCGTAGCGGGCCTTGGCCTTCTCGCTGAAGTATTCCTTTACAAAGAGCTGGCCCAGCACCTCGCCTATGAGGGTCTGCTCGGTCTCCAGCGCGCGCTTGGGGCGTGCCTGCTGCTCCTGCGCACCACGAATGAGCTTTTTGTAGAAATCGAAGTTGGCATCTACGAAGGGCTTGCTCAGGTAGTTGGCATACTCATTCACCAGGTGAAAGCTCATGTAGTCTTTCAGGGCTTCCATATCAGTAGTGGCCACTATCTTGTCCACGGCTTTGTAGAATTCAGGCTGGCCTACTATCACGCTGTCCACATGCTGCACGCCCAGCTTCTGCAGGTATACGGGCCAGTCTATGCCGGGTGTCAGTTTCTTCAGGTCTTTTATCGCATACTTATTGTAGTTCCTGTATGGATCGCGCAGGTCTTCCAGCTTGCGCGATGCCTTTGCCAGTTCGGTCTCTATACGCAGCACATTAGCGGCCTTCTTCTCGGCGGTCGCAGGGTCGCTGCCCATCAGGCCGAACATCTGTTTCAGGTAAGAGGGGTATTGCGCCAGTATCTTAGCCGCGCGCGGGTTGGTATTGAAGTAGTAGTCGCGGTTGGGCAGGCCCAGGCCGCCCTGCTCCATATAGTATGCCTGCGCATCGCTGTTCTTGGCATCTTGCGCCACATGCCCGCTGAAGAACACGCCCACACCGCGGGTATGCAGCAGCATGCTCTGGGCCAGAAGGTCCTCGCGCGTTTTTATACCTGCTATGGCCTCCAGTATGGGGCGCAGCGGGGCTATGCCTTGCTGCTCTATGTTCACGGTGTCCATAGCGCTGTACCAGAAGTCGCCTATGAGCTGCTCATTGCCGCTTTTAGCCGCTTTTTTCACGGCATCGTTGTTTATGGCCAGCAGCTTTTCGCGCAGCTCTTTCTCTACCAGCTCGCCTATGCCGTACGTCACTTCGTCGGCAGGTATGGGGTTGTTCTTTATCCAGGTGCCATGGGCATATGCAAAGAAGTCGTCGCGGGGGCTTACCGTGGTATCGGTATGTGCGGCCAGCACATCTTCTTTCTTGTTATCCTGTTGGGCAGTGCCACTGCACGATGCCAATGCTGCCATACAGGCAAATGAGGCTATGAACCGGCTATTCATATGGTATAAGTGAATTTTAAGGGACAAAAATAATTGAATTACAGGCGCAGAAAGGGTGATTTATTATATCTCTATCTTTTCGCCGTAGTATTTGGCCTGTTTGTTCAGCAGCAGGTCCAGCATCATTTTCACGCGGGCCAGCTTTTCGCGCAGTGTCACTTCTACATACATATCGCCGTCCTCGGCATTGAAGGCCACGGCCTGTATGCGTTTGTGGCCGGCTATGTATAGTGCCCGCTGGTTGTGCCAGCGCTGCGATATGATGGTGAAACTGCTCTGCCCGAAGACATCGCGACAGCGCAGTATGCTATCCAGCGTGCGCAGGCCTGCATTGTCCATTATGATGCGGCTGGCTGGTACGCCGCGGGCTATGAGGTCCTGCTTCATCATCAGGGGCTCGTTGTAGTAAAGGGTACTATTGTCGCCGCTCACTATTATGTAGTCTATCTTGCGGGCCATGTACAGGGCCACGGCAGCATCTATTCGGTTCTGGTAGTACAGGTTCACCTTGTTCCTGCCCTTGTCCTTGTATTTGGAGGTGCCCAGCAGCAGGCCCACCCTGTTGCGGGGTATCAGCTTCACGTCGTCGAACACGGAGGTGGCCGTAGCTTTTACCACGGCACGGTCTGCACCCCATATCACTGCAGCGATGAGCAGAACTGCTGCAAGAAAGATATAACGTAGCCGGGTTTTGCGCATTTCGCTAATAATAAATGCAATATAGCTTATTCTGGGTTATCTGCGTTGGGGGCCTTAATGCCGTTCTTATGTCGGATTTGTACAATGGCGCAATGACCGGCATAGCTATTTTTGCACCCAAAAAACGACAGAACAAATGAAGATGAACATCTTTTCGCGTGCTATAGCAGCCGTATCGGTGATGGGGATGATGGCCTGCGGCAGTAGCGCCGAGCAGCAGCCCACAACAGCAACAGACAGTGTACAGGCCGATGCGCCCCCGGCCGCAGCCAGCCTGAAAGACCTGCAATGGCTGAACGGCTGGTGGCAGAAAGTGACGCCTGATGGCATAGTATTTGAAATATGGAGCGCAGCAGGTGAGACCATGGCAGGCAAAAGCGGCTTCATAAAAGGCAAGGATACCATGCTTGCAGAGACCATGGTACTGGAGATGCGCGGTGCGGATATTTATTATATACCCACCGTAAAGGACCAGAACAACGGCCAGCCGGTGCCCTTCAGGCTGACCACTGCTGCGGCCGACAGCTTTGTGTTCGAGAATCCCGAGCACGATTTTCCATCGAAGATAGTATATCGCAAAACATCTGAAACAGCCCTTATAGCCACTATCTCGGGCAAGATACAGGGTAAGGACCAGGCCGAATCTTTCGAGCTGGCAAAGACCCAATAATATTACCCTTACTGCTGATATACACAGCGCCGGCCTGATCAGGCCGGCGCTGTGTACTTTATTCAGTGTGTGGATGATGCAGTAGTTATGCCTGGCGCTTTAGCATATGATCGTAGGCCAGCTTAGACAGGTCGCTCATTATAGCTGCCAGCCTCTGCGAATTCTTGCCCCTTGTCATTATGGTTATGAGGTATGGGCGGTCGTTGAGGTACACAATGGCCGACTCGTGCAGCTCCATCTTGCCCGGTTCGCCTGCCTCGCCGAACTTGTGTGCCACGGTGAGGCCACGGGGCAACTGCTTGGTAATGCCCTGGGCGAAATCGGACTCGCAGAGCAGCGATATGGCCGACTCTGATGCAGGCAGCGACAGATAGCCACCCTCATACAACACGCTCACAAAGCGCGAATACTCCTTTACCGAAAGCTGGTAGGTGGGGTCGGGTACGGATGCGGGCCTTTTGAGGCCAAGGTCTGAGAACACTTTGGTGAACACGCCCTTATCTATATGCTCGTGCAGCAGCAGTGTAGCATCATTGTCGGAGTACACTATCATGCGGTATATGAGATCGCGGATGGTGTACCTGGTGCCGGGCTTTATCTCTTGCGAGCGGAAGGTCTGCGTGGCTGTGGGAGTGGCATTTTTCGGATAGAGCACTTCCTTGCTCAGCAGGCTGGGCTGCGCCTCGGCCATACGGAAGAAGGATATCATGGTAATGACCTTGAAGAGCGAGCCGGGATGATAAGCGACCTCGGTATTATAGGCCATCCAGCCATCGCTGCTGAAATCTTTTATGTATACCGATGCGTTCTCTATATCTCCTGCGGCCTTCACCTTGTTCAGCATGGCGTCCATCTGGCCTTTCAGGGGAATGTAGAAGCCCGATTCGCATTTGGGTTCGGCCAGGTAAAGGGGTTGTACATATTTGTACCCTTCCAGCCGTGAGTAGCTGTACTCGCAGTTCTCTGAGGTATCGGGCAGGGCCGATACGGTGGACCGGTGATCGCGCACGGGCGACCGGTTGATGTAACCTACCGCTACTACGCTGGCCACGCAGCCCAGTATGATGGTAATGACCATGTAGATGACCGGTATCTTTCTCTTGAGCATAAAAATGGAAATTCTCTGCTTACTCTACGAAGTTAAGTACATTTTCTATGTGGATAAAATAAATGTGCTAAATGGCTTAACAAATAATGGGAAATTAGGCATATGTATTATTGAATGGTTAATGCAAATGGTTCTGAGGATGAATAATGATATTCCGAACATGTAATATCTGTTTGCCGGGCAGTATGGTTATCCCCGTGTTCTATAAGCTATAAGTTTCATTAATTAATATGTATATACATGCATGTACTAATGCAAGGCCGGCGCTGTGGCATGTTATAAAAAAACGGGTACTTTGAAGGCAAGGCAGTAATTTTGGAGGTGTAAAACAATTATAAAGCAATGTCGCAGAGCAAATTGATAACCATGGATGAGTTCACCATCCAGGAAACACGGAAATTCCCCCAGGCCACAGGAGACCTGTCCGCACTACTGAGAGATATAGGTCTTGCCGGCAAGATCATCAACAAGCAGGTACGCAAGGCCGGGCTTGTAGATATACTGGGCCAGCATGGCGCTACCAATGTGCAGGGCGAGGAGCAGATGAAGCTGGACGTGTATGCGAACGACACCCTTATAAATATACTGAAGAACTGTACCGAGTGTGCAGGTATAGCATCGGAAGAGAACGACGACCATATGTCTTATGAGGATACATTCTCGTTCAACTCGAAATATGTAGTGCTTTTCGACCCGCTGGATGGCTCTTCCAATATAGATGTGAATGCATCTATAGGTACCATATTCGCCATATACCGCCGCGTGAGCGAGCTGGGCAAGCCCTGTACCCAGGCCGATTTTCTGCAGCAGGGCCGCAACCTGGTGGCCGCCGGTTATATCATATACGGATCGAGCACGATGATGGTGTATGCCACACGCCTGGGCGTGAACGGCTTCACGCTGGAGCCATCGATAGGCGAGTTCTGCCTGTCGCACCCCAATATGAAGTGCCCTGAAAAAGGCAAGATCTATTCTATAAACCAGGGCAACAGCGTGAAGTATGACGATGGTATGCTCTCTTACCTGAGCTACTGCATGGAGAGCAATAAGGAAGAAGGCCGCCCCTACTCGCAGCGCTACATAGGCTCTATGGTGGCAGATATGCACCGCACACTTATAAAAGGTGGTATCTTCATATACCCCGGCGACAAGGGTGCGCCTAATGGCAAGCTGAGGCTGCAGTACGAATGCAACCCCATGGCCTTCATCATAGAGGCCGCAGGTGGCCGCGCCGTGAACGGCAATGGCGAGAACATACTGGACATTCGTCCCACAGAGCTGCACCAGCGTGTGCCGGTGTTCATAGGCTCAAAGAACATGGTAGATAAGGCCATGGAATTCGTAAAGACCAAAGAGACCGTAGCCTGATAGGGTAGGGTACTAAATATATATACATACCTGCCCTTGGCAGGTGCCACAGGCCGCTCCCCGAGCGGCCTGTATGAACTAAAGGAGATATTATGCTGCAATTCGAACGATCTGTATTGAACAATGGCCTGCGTGTGCTGGTGCATAAAGATACATCTACACCCATGGTGGCCGTGAACGTGCTGTACGATGTAGGCGCGCGCGATGAGGAGGCCGGCCGTACAGGTTTTGCCCACCTTTTCGAGCACCTGATGTTCGGCGGAAGCGTGAACATACCCGAGTATGACGAGCCGCTGCAGATGGCAGGTGGCGAGAACAATGCCTATACCACCAACGACCTCACCAATTACTACATTCAGCTACCGCTGCAGAACATAGAAACGGCCTTCTGGCTGGAGAGCGACCGCATGCTGTCGCTGGCCTTCAGCGAGAAGAGCCTGGACGTGCAGCGCAAGGTAGTGTGCGAGGAGTTCAAGGAGCATTACCTGAACAAGCCCTATGGCGATGCCTGGCACCTGCTGCGCAAGCTGTCTTACAAAAAGCATCCTTACCGCTGGCCTACCATAGGCGAAGACCTGCAGCAGATAGAGACCGCGCAACTGGAAGATGTGCGCAATTTCTTCTTCAAGCATTATACCCCCGCCAATGCCATACTGTGCGTGGCAGGGAATGTGACCACAGAGCAGGTGATGGCGCTGGCCGAGAAGTGGTTCGGCAATATACCAGCGGGCAAGCGATATGTAAGGGCCGTACCTACAGAGCCCCGCCAGGAAGAGGCGCGCATGCAGGAGGTGTCCGCCGATGTGCCGCTGGATGCCCTCTACAAGGCATGGCACATGGCCGGGCGCGGCTCTGATACCTACTATGCCGCCGACCTCATAACCGAGATAATGGGCAGCGGCATGTCATCGCGGCTGTACACGCGGCTGGTGAAGGAAGAACAGCTTTTCAGCAGCATCAGTTGCTACCATGTGGGCAGTATAGACCCCGGGCTGCTGGTGATAGAGGGCAAGGTGGTAGCGGGCCGTACCATAGAAGAGGCCAATGCCGCCGTAGAGCGCGAAGTGGCGCTGCTGGTGCAGGATGGGGTGACGGACATGGAGCTGGAGAAATCGAAGAACAAGATAGAGTCCCTGATGACCTTTGAGGAGATGGGCCTGCTGAACCGGGCCGAGAACCTGGCCTTCTACGAGCTGCTGGGCGATGCTGCCCTCATCAATAAGGTGTGGGACGACTATAACGCTGTTACTACCGGGCTGCTGCAGCGCACCGCTGCCCACATCTTCAGGCCCGGCAACAGCAATACACTATTTTACAGGAAGAATACCGATACGCAGATCAGCTAATGACAAAAATCACCGATACGGGTTTCGACAACCGTATAACAAGACTCTTCGGGGTGCGATACCCCATAGTGCAGGGAGGTATGATATGGGCCGCAGGCTGGCGGCTGGCATCGGCCGTGAGCAATGCCGGCGGGCTGGGCATGCTGGGCGCCGGCAGCATGTACCCCGATGTGCTACGGGAACACATAAACAAATGTAAGCAGGCCACAGACAAACCCTTTGCGGTGAACCTGCCCCTGCTGTACCCATCTATAGAGGAGCATGTAAAGACCATACTGGAAGAGAAGGTACCTATAGTGTTCACCTCGGCGGGCAATCCTAAAACATGGACACAAACACTGCGTTCGCACGGCATAAAAGTGGTGCATGTGGTTTCGAGCGCCAAATTCGCGCTGAAGAGCCAGGACGCAGGTGTGGATGCCGTAGTGGCCGAGGGTTTTGAGGCAGGTGGCCATAATGGCCGCGAGGAGACCACCACTCTGTGCCTGATACCCGCGGTACGCCAGGCGGTGCATATACCCCTTATAGCTGCAGGTGGCATAGCTACCGGCAGGGCCATGTATGCTACCATGGCGCTGGGCGCCGAGGGGGTGCAGATGGGCAGCCGCTTCGTATGCACGCCGGAGGCATCGAGCCACATGGCCTTCAAAGAGCGTATAGTGGCAGCGGGCGAGGGCGATACCATGCTGGCGCTGAAGAAGCTGACCCCCGTGCGCCTGATAAAGAACGACTTTTACCGCCAGGTAGAGCTGGCCGAGCAGGCAGGCGCTACCGATGCCTCCCTGAACGAGCTGCTGGGGCGCGGACGGGCAAAAAAAGGCATGTTCGAGGGAGATATGGCCATGGGCGAGCTGGAGATAGGGCAGGTGAGTGGCATCATCAACGACATAATACCTGCGGCACAGGTGGTAGATAACGTTTGGAACGAGTTCGTAGCGGCGCATAAGGCGCCGTTCTATGAATTATGAAATTAAATATTTTGTACGCCGCCAACATTGATGTTACTTTCGTCGTCTGTGAGTGTGTAGATAGTCATAAGTGTATGTTGCACAATTTGAAATGTGTGCAGCTAAATAAACTTTTGACTGTCGGCGTCTTTTGATATATTTGTATATTGTTTTTGTCCTTAGCTCATAATATTTTATGAAAAGACATTTATTTGCCCTGTTATTGATATTGGGAGTATATGGTGCGTTCGCGCAGGCGACAGCTCCCAAGCCTCGTTTTCCGGATAATACCTCGCTGGACCAGTGGTGGCCCTTTTGCAGCGCCACAGACCTGCTGGACCGTACCTTTACCGGTTTCGACCTGATAGGGTCGTCCGTAACCCCTACATCCGACCGTTTCCTTGTACCCAACAGGGCATACGAGTTCAATGGTTTCAACAGTGAGCTGCACTATACCACCACCCTTATCATACCCATGTTCGGTATAGCAGACTTTACCTACTCATGTCACATATTCCCTACTGCTGCGCAGCATGCCATCATCATGTATAATGGCGATCCGTCGAACGATGGCCTGGGCCTTATAATGACCAATGCCGCAGGTACCGGCGCCGGTACACAGATAGGCATTCTCTTTGGTGGCCTTACTACATATGTGCCCGCAGGCTCTACCGTTACCCTGGGGCAATGGCACCACCTGGTACTGAAGAGGAATGGTAACAGCTATATGCTTTATATAGACGGTACTTTTGTAGGTCCGGCCTACATTCCGGCAGGTTTCCCTGCCAGCGGCTATAATACACCTACTACTGTGTTCCAGCTGGGTCTGGACCTTACTGCCGGGGACAAGGCCTTCTCGGGCAAGATAGATGATGTGGCCACATACAGCAGGCAGCTATCGAACCTGGAAATAATGGCGCTTTATAATTTCGATCCCAATATCGTTTTCACCCTGGGCCCCGATACTGCTATATGCCCCAATGCCATACTGATAGGCGGCGCGCGCGATACCACCAGGCTGGATACCGTTCAGTACCCCAACTATGAAGTGAACTCTACTTATGGTTTCGATTATACATGGTCCAATGGCGATACGGTGAGCACCAGGCAGAACATCACCTTCCCTACTACACCCGTGCCACCTACCATACGCACCCTTACACTCAGCCGCAGGTATTCATGCCCGGCATCCAGTACCATACGCATCACGCACATCATACCTACGGTATACATAGGCCCCGACACTTCTATGTGCGATGGCGAATCTTTCCTGCTGAACCCCACACCCGGTACCGGGCTGATGAGGTACCTGTGGAATACAGGCGCTACCGTACCGTCTATAATAGCCGATACCACGGCCAGCTACTGGCTGCGGGTAGATAGCCTGGTGCCCTTCGTGAACCCAATAACCAACCTCAATGATACCACGCATTGTATAGGTACCGATA
Organism: Nemorincola caseinilytica; assembly: GCF_039540515.1. Taxonomy (NCBI): domain Bacteria; kingdom Pseudomonadati; phylum Bacteroidota; class Chitinophagia; order Chitinophagales; family Chitinophagaceae; genus Nemorincola; species Nemorincola caseinilytica. The sequence continues at coordinate 44,952 of NZ_BAABFA010000011.1, forward strand.
CCGCACATGTGACCGTGACGCCCGAGATATTTGTGCATGTGGCAGAGTTCGATACCTCGTGCGATGGTACTCCTATCATACTGTACTCTTATGACGATACTGCCTATACGGCCCCCACATATTCCTGGGACGATGGTATCAATCCACCGGTGCTCACCCCGTCGCTGACGGTGACCACAAGTGGTGTATACACACTAACGGTGACGGATGGGGCATGTATACGATCGGACGTCTCTACCATCACTATCGTGAATGTGGCCACTACCGTACTATCGAACGATACGGCCATATGTAAGGGGGCATCGGTGCTGGCCAATGCCACGGGTACGCCGGGTGTACAGTACCAATGGACGCCATCGGCGGGTATAGCGGTCTCCAATATACCTACGCCTACCATCATCCCCGATACCTCGGCATGGTATGTGGTGACGGCCACCATATTGGACCCTGTATCGGGCGGGTTGCTGAATTGTGCCTCGCGCGACTCGTTCTTCATAGATGTGCAGCCGAACCCGACAGTGAAAATGGGAGGCAACCGTATGGTATGCCAGTACGACTCCATACGCATCAGTCCGATAGTAACGCCTTATTGGTATACGAATTATATCTACGACTGGACACCGGGTAGATACCTCGATGATTCTACTACATCTACAGTTATCTTCACCGCGGGCGATACCACCAAGCTGATATTGGTAGTGTCTACACCTGCCGGTTGCAAAAGCTCCGATTCGGCCATCATATACACCTTCAATGGCGACTTTATGACCATGGCCTCCGATACGGCGTTGTGCCCGGGAGACTCTGTACTTATTGGTGCTATATCTTCCGAGCCGGGTGTTACCAGCTATAGCTGGCAGCCGCCTACCTATGTCAATTACCCGGAAGCCACTACACCTATCACCATCAAGCCTATCAACAGTATCAATTACAAGCTCATAGGTACCAGTATGTATGGGTGTAGAGATACGCTTACCTATTCTATAAAGGTATTCCCGGCCGCCGTCGTCACGCTGGAAGATTCTGTCTCCATAAACCCGGGAGCATCTTACAACATAGAACCTATTACTAACTGTACTTACTTCTCGTGGTTCCCGCCTACGGGTCTTGATGATACTACCGCATCTACGCCTGTAGCCACGCCACCGGTAAGTACCCGATATGTGCTCACCGCCAGAACACAGGACAACTGTATCACAAAAGACTCCATCAGCATACGCCTCAATGATAACGCTATAATAGGAGTGCCCAACGCCTTTACCCCCGGTGGCGATAAGTACAATGTACTGAATGTGGCGCTGAAGGGTGTGGCCAGGCTCAGGTACTTCAGGATATACGACCGCTGGGGTAAGGTGGTATACGAAAGCAGGGACATCAATGCGGGTTGGGATGGCACCATAGGTGGTACGCCACAACCAATGGGCGTATATGTGTATGAGGTAGAGGCCATTACCGATAGAGGCAAGATATTGCACAAGCAAGGCAACGTGACACTGCTGCGCTAATAGTCATTTGTCATACCAAAAGAGGCCTGCCGTGAATACGGCAGGCCTCTTTGTATATACCTGCTATCCCCTGTTCTTTTAACGTTTGGATAATATGCACTATGTTATGTTAATGTAAATGTCGATAATTAATATTTCTTAATTATTGTTAATGTTCCATGCAATGCCGTTCGTGGTATATAAATTGCGGCAGATTTAAGAGAGTTACATGCTCTACACCCCCTTAGTAGAAACGGTAATTATGTAACATAAACAGTAACGTATGTTCACAGAATACCTTAACCTCATCAAGAACGATTTTGTACTGCTGAGCTTTATCACATTTGCTGTCCTCTATCTTGTATACATGGTGGTGATAAAGATGCATGTAGCCAAGTATGAACGCAAGAACAGCAAGCCTCCTATGCATTACAAGATGTTCAGGCTATACAGCAAGAACCTTGTGAACAATGCACCCTCCAAGAAGGAGAAGCAGTTCTATATAGCTACCAACAAGATAACCTGGTTCTTTAATACGCTTACTCTTGTCTTTTTCGTTGCCTACCTCATCATAGTGTTCAGGTAAAATGTGGATATAACTGTTGGCGCAGTATGTTTCGATCATATATATTTACATATGGCCGATAGCCCCATTATGAACGAAGCCCTCCTGTTATTTATCTGGCAGCACAGCCTTTATGATACTGTAGCGCTGCGCACTGCCGCCGGCGAACCACTGACCGTAATAGCGCCCGGCCGGGTGAACACCAATGCAGGCCCCGACCTTTCGGATGCTAAGATAAAGGTGGGCGATACCATACTTGTAGGCAATGTAGAGCTGCATGTGCGCACCAGCGACTGGTACAAACATGGCCACCAGCACGATGCCGCTTACCGCAGCCTGGCCCTGCATGTGGTGTACGAGCACGATGCACCTGCCATAGGCGGCAACATTCCCACACTGGAGCTAAAGGATCATATACCTGCCGGTATGATAGCCCGGTACTCTGGCCTGATGACGGGGCCCGGAAAGCTGCCATGCGGCACACAGCATAGCATAGTAAGGGACATAACAAAAGAAGGCTGGATGAGCCGCCTGCTGGCCGAACGCTGGGAGCAGAAGCTGGCCGAATGGGATGTGATGCTATCGGACTCGGCCGATGACTGGCGCAACCTGCTGTACTGGCGTATGGCGGCCAACTTTGGCTTCAAGACGAACGCCACTCCCTTCCTGATGCTGGCGCGGTCGCTGCCGCTGAATGTGGCCACCCGCCACAAGGACGACCTGATGCAACTGGAAGCTCTCTTCTTTGGCCAGGCGGGTATGCTGGATGGCGACTTTACCGACGATCATCCGCGCACGCTGCAGCGTGAATATGAATACCTGCGTAAGAAGTACAAGCTACACCCCATACCGGCAGAACTGTGGAAATTCATGCGCATGCGGCCGGTGAACTTTCCCTCTGTGCGCATAGCGCAGTTCGCGGCGCTGGTACACAGGTCGGTACACCTGTTCTCGCAGGTGATAGAAAGCCATACCGTGGCCGATATACGCACCCTGCTGGATGTAAAGGCGGGCGAATACTGGGATACGCATTACCGTTTCGATGTGCCGCAGGACAAGCCATCGGTAAAGACCCTGGGCAAGACATCTGTAGAGAACATCATCATCAACACCATAGCGCCCATACAGTTCCTGTACGCGGCACGGCAGGGTACGGCGGCCTTGCAGGAGCGCTCGCTGCAGCTATTGGAGAGCGTACCTGCCGAGCAGAACCACATAACTGCCCTGTGGGAAGAGAACAACTGGACCGTGCAAAATGCGGCAGGCTCGCAGGCGCTCATACAACTGTACAACAACTATTGCAGCCGTAAGCGCTGCCTCGACTGTACCATTGGCCTCGGCATCATGCGCCGCAAATAGTGTTTACCAACCATTAACATTACATGTACGTACCTTTGTATGATGCAAGTACATGAAATAGCAGAAATGATACCTGCGGGGTTCCCCGACAACGCGCGTGTATGGGTGTACCAGTGCAGCAGGGCATTCATAGAAAAGGAGGCAAGAGAAGTGAATGAGCAACTGCACCATTTCTATGCCGGCTGGCAAACGCATGGCAGCCCCGTAAAGGGCTGGGCCGGCCTGCTGTTCAGGCAGTTCGTGGTAGTGATAGCCGACGAAACGGACGAGCAGGTGAGCGGCTGCAGTACAGATAGCTCGGTGCGCGTTATAAAAAGCCTTGAGCGGCAGTATAATGTCAATTTCTTCGACCGCATGATGATCACTTTCCTGGTAAAGGGAAAGGCAGAGATGCTACCCTTTGCACAGGTGCAGTATGCTATAGAAAAGGGCTATATAACGCCCGATACCATGCTTTTCAACAATGTAGTGACCAACAAAAAAGAACTGTATACCAAATGGATGGTGCCGCTAAAAGATAGCTGGCTGGCCGGTAGGGTATCGTTCGGCAACGTGCCTGCCCAGAGGTAAGAGACTAGTTCTCCATTATGCGTATCTCTACGCGCCTGTTCTTATCGGCATCTTCTTCGGTCTGCTCGTTGGCTATCACAGGTCTGCGCCTGCCAAAGCCTACATAGCTGAGGCGATCGGCCTCTATACCCTTGTCCACAAGGTATTTGTATATGGCCTTGGCCCTGTTCACTGATAGGAATGGCTCGTAAGTATCTATATCCAGCGCATCGGGCGCATCGCGTATACAGCATACATGGCCCTCTATGCTTATCTTCATTTTGGGGTTGTTCTTCAGCACTGTATACAGTTTCTCCAGCGTCTCTTTCGATTCTTGCTTCATCACATGCCTGTCGGCAGGGAAGTACACATTGTTCAGCTTGAAGACCGAGCCCACCCGCAGCGCTTTCATATCATCTATATCGGTCACTGTTACGCGGCGTATGGTATCTTTTTTGCCCGGCTTGGGTTTGGGCGCATTGTGTACGGTGGCGCTGCGGTTGTTCACCACAATGTCCACCCTGCGGTCTGTGGGCGATCCGTCCTGTCCGTTCATGTCCTTCCTGTTCACCTTGCCGCGGCCTACACATAGCGTTATGTCCTTTTCGTTCATGCTGCCATACTTCACCAGGTAGTCCTTCACGCCCTGTGCGCGCTTCATAGACAGGTCCTGGTTGTAGGTCTCGGTGCCCAGGTAGTCGGCATAGCCTACTATGGTCACTTTACTGCCGCTGATTATCTTGTCGTTGTATATGAGCAGGTCTATCTTCTTCTGCATCTTCTCGTTGAGCGTGGGTACGTCCAGGTCGAAGTATAGCTTGAAGGTATCTGTGGCCCTTTGGGCGAACACAGGGCTTATGAAAAAGATGGAAGCTATATATAGTACTATTCTATACATGACGAAGCAAAAGGAAGTATAAAGTAACAGAATTTTTCGATAGAACGTATGTCTTTTTAGCGGGGCAAATTCATTTTCACCCTCCATCATCGGTCTCGGGCACCTTTTCGCGCTTGAACTGGGGGAGTGATAACCTGTATTTCACCGCCACCACCCTGATGCCGAATATGACCGATACCGATACCAGCAGGCACATGTTCCGGCTCAGGTCCATGGTGTTCAGCGCCAGGTATACCAGCGCACCTGCCAGGCAGGCCGATGCATATATCTCTTTGCGGAAGATGACCGGTATCTCGTTCGTAAGCACATCGCGCATCACCCCGCCCATAATGGCCGAGAACATACCCATGATGGCCGCTATAAAGGGCGCCACATGGTAGGCCAGCGCCTTTTCGGTGCCCAGAATGGTGAACATGGCTATGCCCAGGCTGTCGAAGATGAAGAGTGTTTTGCGCAGCCGCAGCAGCACATTGAAGAAAAGACTGGTGAACACGATACCGGCTATGATGACGTAGATACGCTTTTCATCGGCCACCCACGACAGGGGGTAGCTGCCCAGCAGTATATCGCGTATGCTACCGCCCCCTATAGATGTGATGAAACCTATGAACGTGACCCCGAACCAATCGGGCTTCGACTTTTTATTGGCCGCTATCGCGCCCGATATGGCAAAGAGCCCTGTGCCGGTAAGCTCAAGCAAGTACTGTATCTGCATGGTAAGATGTGTTTTTAATGGTCTCGCTCCTGTTGATGAAAATGAAATAGCCCGTGCATATGGTAATGGTCTGCCGTTTGCTGGTGCGGGTGATGTATACCTGCACCTGTAGCTGCCGCCTGCCGGTAAGGGTGTATAGTGATGTTATTCTCAGGTTGTCGCCTAGTATGGCTTTGCCGGTGAGGTCCATGCTGTAGTGGCGCGCACGTATGTGCGAAAGCCCGCTGATACCGAAAGCCTCCATGATGGTGACATCATTGGTGCGGGCCACCATCTGCAGCATATTGCAGGTGGTGTATATGCCTTGTTCGTCCACGTCGTTGCTGCCCACACTTACTGTGTCGGTGCGCATGTGTTGTGTATATAGCTGTTCCATTTTGTTCGTTGTGTTTTGTGAAAGGTGATGTTGAAAAAAAGCCCCGCCAACTGATGTTGCGGGGCTATTACACTATGGTAAAAGACATCTCCTCAACATCGGGCCCGGGAGCTGATGCAGCAGCAGAAATGCTTCTTCGTATGTATGGCTATCAGTATCATAAATGGTCTTAAAACAAAATATCCTTCAGCGGGGGCTGAAGGATACACAAATGCGGTCATTGCTCCGTCCTTCAGCAGGTGCGTAGTGTATGGCAGCATTTATGTTTCAGTGTCATCATTGCAGCACAAAGGTGATGAAGAAAACGGGAAACGCAAAAATATTTTTTTGTACGGCAGTATAGGCTAGTTGAAATAGTTCACCACGGGCGGCCTGTGGCGCTCTACCATCATGGGGTTCTCCATCTTGCGCACCCATGGCCTGCCGCCATAGCCGCGGCGCATAGAGTAAGTGAAGTAATATGCATAGGTCTTGCCCGCCGCCATATTCACCTTGAAGAACACCTCATCGAAACGGGATGTGCCCACACTCATCAGGTATTCGCCGGGCGGCAGGTAGCACGATATATACCTGCGTGGGCCCACCGTACCTACGAACTTGCCATTGGCAAATATCTTGGTGCCTACGGCAAACCCCACTATGCCCTTGCGGTAAATGATGAGGCGGGCATCATCTCTTTCTACTTTTTTGTTGCTCTCTACCTGGTAGGTAGCAACGCAGGAGGGCAGCAGCGTGGTAGCCAGTAATGCGAATAAGAGGATGAAGAGCCTGTGGCGCATAACGAGGAATGATATGACGTATTAACGTCATCGCCGTGTATTTAGTATATGCGTAGTGGCGGTTTTGTGTTTTTATTGGCTTTTTCATCACCGGACCTACTTGGGCCGCTTACCGCATTTCGCTTACTTTTACACCCATGTATCCCGATTTCAAGTACCTCTTACAGTCCCTTACGGGCATAGAGATGCCCGAGTGGCTGAGCCTCTTCAAAACATTCGGCTTCCTGGTGGCCATGTCGTTCCTGGGGGCGGCATGGGCCACGGCCAGCGAGCTGAAGCGAAAGGCCAAGCTGGGACTGCTGCATGCCGAGATACGCACTATAGAGGTAGGCAGACCTGCCAGCATGGCCGAGCTGGCCATGTCGGCGCTTACGGGGTTCATCATCGGGTTCAAGATAGGGGGTATGTTCGGCAACTTCGCCGAGATATCGCCCGATCCTATGGGCTACCTTTTCTCTGCCAAGGGCAACCTGCTGGCTGGCCTTGTGGTAGCAGCCATAATGGCTTATACGCGCTATGCCGAGAAGAAGAAGCAACAACTGCCCGAGCCCGAGATGCGCAAGGTATCGGTATACCCGCACGAGCTCATTACCGAAATAGTGGTGGTAGCGGCAGTGGCCGGCCTCATAGGCGCCAAGGTGTTCAATGCGCTGGAGACATGGGAAGACTTCGTGGAGGATCCCATACGCAGCCTTACCTCATCGGCGGGGCTCACCTTCCTGGGCGGGCTCATAATGGCCACAGCGGCTTTCTGGTTCTATACGCGCAAGCACAATATACCCTTCAAGCATATGTGCGATGCTGCTGCGCCGGGCATCATGCTGGCCTATGGTGTGGGTAGGCTGGGCTGCCAGTTCTCTGGCGATGGCGATTGGGGCATCTTCAATACCGCCTATGTAGCCAACCCCGATGGAAGTATGCGTGTGTCTACCGCTGCCGATGGCGAAATGATAACCCACATGATAGGCAAGGCCGAACATGCACACGCTGCAGCGCCATCGTGGCTGCCCGACTGGCTCTATGGTATGACCTACCCGCACAATGTGGGCCATGAGGGTATGGCCATAAAAGACTGTGTGGGCGAGTACTGCAATGTGCTGCCGGTGAGTGTTTTCCCTACGCCCATATACGAGTTCGTGGCCGGGGTAACGCTGTTCTTTATCATGTGGGCGCTGCGCCACAGGCTGAAGGGTACGCTGCAGATGTTCGGTATATACCTGGTGTTCGCAGGGGTGGAACGCTTCCTGGTAGAGCTGGTGCGTGTGAACTATAAATACGACCTTGGCTTCATTCATCCCAGCCAGGCCGAGATAATATCGGTACTCATGGTGATAGTGGGCAGCTACCTGCTGTTCTTTTACAAAGACAAGGACCAGCAGCATACTGCGGCCATTGCATAAATGCACTTTCGCAGCGCTTGTTTATTTCAGGTAATTTTGCACAAAAACCTCCTGTACTTTGGGTGTTAAAGTATTTCTTGCTACTCCGCCGTTCACGCAGCTCAATACGCCCTACCCGGCCACAGCTTACCTGAAGGGTTTCCTGAATACAAGAGGCATACCTGCCGCCCATGCCGACCTGGGTATAGAGGCCACTCTGGCGCTCTACAGCAAGGGAGGCCTGCAGCAGCTTTTCGGCCATATAGCCGCAAATGGCGGCGAGCTATCGGAGAATGCGCGGCGCATGGTAGCCCTGCAGCAGGAGTACATAGATACCATAGACAGCACCATACTTTTTTTGCAGGGCAAAGACCCTACACTGGCGCACCGCATCTGTGGCCGCAACTACCTGCCAGAGGCATCGCGCTTTGCACAGACGGCCGACCTGGTGTGGGCCTTCGGAGCCATGGGCATGCAAGACCATGCACGCCACCTGGCCACCCTGTACCTGGAGGATATAGCCGACCTGGTGCAGGAGTGTGCCGATCCGCACTTTGGCCTCAGCAGGTATGCCGAGCGGCTGGGCCGCAGCGCCAGCACATTCGATGAGCTGTATGCCGAGCTGTGCAAACCTCTTACCTATATAGACAAGATACTGGTGCGACTGTTGCAACAACATATGGACCGCCAGCAGCCTGCTATAGTCGCGCTCTCGGTTCCCTTCCCGGGCAACCTGTATTCGGCATTCCGGTGCGGGCAGTGGGTAAAGCAGAATTGCCCCGGTGTACATGTGGCCATGGGTGGTGGCTTTGCCAATACCGAGCTGCGCTCGCTATCGGATGTGCGCGTGTTCGAGTTCTTCGACTTCATAACGCTGGATGACGGAGAGGCGCCCATAGAGACGCTGGTAGCATATGCCGATGGACAAAAGACCATAGGCGAATTGAAGCGTACACTTACACTGGCAGATGGCAAGGTGGTGTATATGGACAATACAGAAGTGGCCGACTATAAGCAGGGACAGGTAGGCACGCCCGACTATACAGGCCTGCCGCTGGACAGATACATATCGGCCATAGAGGTGGCCAATCCTATGCACAGCCTGTGGAGCGATGGCCGCTGGAACAAACTGACCATGGCGCATGGCTGCTACTGGGGCAAATGTACTTTTTGCGATACTACGCTAGATTACATACAACGCTACGAACCCCTCACTGCCGCTGTGCTCTGCGACCGTATAGAGACCATCATAGAGCAGACGGGACAGACGGGTTTTCACTTTGTAGATGAGGCCGCGCCGCCGGTACTGATGCGCTCGCTGGCGCTGGAGCTCATTCGCAGGAAGATAAACATAACATGGTGGGCAAATGTGCGCTTCGAGAAAGCCTTTACCCGCGACCTCTGCCTGCTGCTGCGGGCATCGGGCTGCATAGCGGTCTCGGGTGGGCTGGAGGTGGCATCGGACAGGTTGCTGGCGCTGATACAGAAGGGCATCACCGTGGCTCAGGTGGCCAGGGTGAACAAACACTTTACCGAGGCGGGTATAATGGTACATGCCTACCTGATGTATGGCTTTCCCACGCAGACCGCGCAGGAGACCATAGATTCTATGGAGATGGTGCGGCAGATGTTCGCCGCAGGTATACTGCGCTCGGGCTTCTGGCACAGGTTCGCTATGACGGCGCACAGCCCGGTGGGTATGTACCCCGACCAGTTCAATGTGCGCAAGGACACGAATGCGATAGGCTCTTTTGCAAACAATGACATCACCTATACCGATCCCACAGGAGGCGATCATGATAGTTTTTCGCAGGGGCTCAAGACATCGCTCTACAACTATATGCATGGCGCCTGCCTCGATCATCCGCTGCATAAGTGGTTCGAGCATAAGACGCCCAAGACCACGGTGCAGCCGGGTTACATAATGGACATCCTCAACGAGCAGGAGTATACACAGGCCCGCGATACGGCCAAGGTAGTATGGCTGGGCAATACGCCTGAGGTAAGCTACTTTACCAAGACCCATAAGGGCGACCAATGGGAAATGTGTTCGCTCACATTCCATGGCAAGCGTGCACCATTTACCATAAAGGTGAGCAAGGAACAGGGTGCGTGGCTGGCAGATATATTGCCAAGGCTGTCTGTACAGCACATGAAGCTGCTGACAATGCAAGAGGTACGCGAGCGCTATGAAGCGGTCTGCACCGACGACTTTGCCCTCTTCTGGGACAATAAACCAATGAATACGATGTACAAAGCAGGATTGCTGGTACTGTAGTGCTCTTCCTGTATATAGATGCTCTTATTGCGTAACGGCGGCGCTGTCCACTATCACGCGCGACAGCATATCTTCCAGCAGTTCGCCACGCAGGTTGCGGGCCACTATCTTGCCGTCAGGCCCCACCAGGAAGTTGCTGGGTATCGATTTTATAGAGTAGATAACGGCAGCATCAGAAGACCAGCCTTTCAGGTCGCTTACCTGTATCCAGGGCAGGCCATCCTCTTTTATGGCACGTTCCCACTTTTCCTTGTCGTGGTCCAGCGACACGGCATAGATGGTAAAGTTGTGGTCTTTATACTTGTTGTATGCGGCCAGCACATTGGGGTTCTCTGCACGGCAGGGGCCGCACCACGATGCCCAGAAATCTACCAGCACATACTTGCCCCGCAGCGACGATAGCGCTATGTTCTCGCCCTCGGGCGTGGTAAGAGTTAGCTCAGGCGCCATTGTACCGGTCTCGGTAGACTGTGGCCTTGCCTGCGGTGCATTGTTCCTCAGGTTCATCTTTGCGAAATAGTCGGCAAAGTCTTTGGTCATGCGTGTACCGGGGAACCTGCGTGCAAGACTTTGGGTGAACGCCTCCAGGAAAACACCCTCGCTCTGTGGGTTCAGTATGCGGGCGGCAAAAATGGCATTGGGTTCGTAGGGTGTGGTATCGGCATAGTTCTCTATTATCTGGGTCAGGTCCTGGTTCATATCCTGGTAGTTCTTCTGCGCCAGGGCCACAAGGCTGTCATTGCCACGGGCGCGCAGGGTGTCCAGTACTATGTTCATGGTATTGAAATCGCGCACCTTCTCGCGGAATATCATCAGGAAGCGCTGCAGGTGATCGGATGCCGGAGAGCCGAATATAGTATATTTCTCTATAGACCTCCAGTCGGAATTGATCTTGATATTACCCTTGTCTATAGAAAGCAGTATGAATTTGTTCTCTTCGAAGTGAAGCCTGTACAGACCGGGCTCGGGCGACATGCCCGAAAGTACGAAATGACCTTCCTCATTGCTGCGGGCGGAATCGACGATAGAAATGATATCGTTGGCGCCCAACTGCTCCAGTACCACCGTTTGCGCCGGCATATTACTGATCTCGCCCGTGATGTTGAACTTGCGGTCACCGCTTTTGCAGGCCGCCAGTAGAGATATCAGTATGTAATAACAGAGTAAACGTTTTGACTTCATCAAGGGATCTTTATGCTGCTAAAAACCGGCGGTTGCAATAATAGTTACAAATTTCATACCGAGATCGCATTCACGGCTGAAATTTCTATCATACACAATTCCCCGAATGGTCAAAATTAGGGCCCCAAATGTCAATAAATACATAAAATTCCCCCGGTGGGACCGGGTACATATAATAAAAGATCCCGGCGCCTGTATGTGCAGGCGCCGGGATCGTATGTGATACAGTAGCGGTACTATGTATTATTCGGGCTGTACCTGCAGGGCCGCCCTTATCTTGCCTTCTATCTCATCGGTCACTTCGGGATTGTCGAAGAGGAACTGCTTCACCGCATCGCGGCCCTGGCCTATCTTGCTGTCGTTGTAGGCGAACCACGAACCGCTCTTCTGCAGTATGCCCAGCTCTACACCCATATCTATTATCTCGCCCACCTTGCTGATACCCTCGCCAAAGATGATGTCGAACTCTACCTGGCGGAAGGGTGGCGCTACCTTGTTCTTCACCACCTTCACACGGGTGCGGTTGCCGCTGGCCACATCGCCATCCTTTATCTGGCTCACGCGGCGTATGTCCAGGCGCACAGAGGCGTAGAACTTGAGGGCATTACCACCGGTGGTGGTCTCGGGGTTGCCGAACATCACACCTATCTTCTCGCGAAGCTGATTGATGAATATGCAGCAGCAGCCCGTACGCGATATGGTGGCCGTGAGCTTGCGCAGGGCCTGGCTCATCAGGCGGGCCTGCAGACCCATTTTGCTTTCACCCATCTCGCCTTCCAGTTCGCCCTTGGGCACCAGTGCGGCCACAGAGTCTATCACTACCACATCTATAGCGCCCGACGAGATGAGACGGTCGGCTATCTCCAGGCCCTGCTCGCCATAGTCGGGCTGGGAAATGATGAGGTTGTCCACGTCCACACCCAGTTTGCGGGCATAGCTGGCATCAAAGGCATGCTCGGCATCTATGATGGCGCATATGCCGCCCTTTTTCTGTGCCTGTGCTATGGTGTGTATGGCTATAGTGGTCTTACCCGAAGATTCTGGTCCATATATCTCTACTATACGGCCGGCAGGGAAGCCGCCTACGCCCAGCGCTATGTCCAGTCCCAGCGATCCGGTGCTGGTCACTTCCATCTGGTCCTTCTGCTTGTCGCCAAGCATCATTACCGAACCCTTGCCATAGTCTTTCTCGATCTTGTCGAGCGTCAGCTTCAATACTTTTAATTTGTCGTCTGCCATTTTATCTTACGTTTTTGAGTACATTATTTAATGGTTCAAAAGTAGCGGAAATATGATACGACTTTCCCGTGAGGGGGTAAAAGATATCCACAATTGGAAATAAGAGGAAGAGAGATAATATGCCAGCGATGGCCTATGAAATGAATGGGTTCACGATTCTGAGCTTCTCATTTATCACAAGACCGTGGTGCATATCTTCCGTTAATAACACTTGGCACTTGCTCTCGAGTGCCGCAGCTACTATGAGGCTGTCCCAATAGCTTAGCTCATATTTCACAGAAAGGTCGAATGCACTAGTGATGGTAGATGAGTAAATATTTACCACTCGGAAGATACTCATCAGATCTCTGCCATGCGCATAAGCCTGATCCTTGTTAAGGCGTAGCTTTCTAAGGCAAACGTTCACATTCTCATTTACTACTTGTGTGCTGATAGTGTAATGAGAAGAAAGCAATGATGTCGCTATTCTTTTCTTTGCCTGATCGTTGGTAAAAAGATAAAGAAGTACATTACTATCAATGAAAGTGTGTTTATCTTTCATTGATCTCGTCCCTATTGAATTTTATCGCTGAAACGGGAAATTCATAACGCGAATAATCTATACTCGGTCCATGATCATCGGGTGCATTCTTCTTGTTGATCGAAGGAATATGCAAAAGAGTTTTGATAGTATCTAACAACGACCTTTTCTGCTCGTTGCCAAGCATTGAGACATACTTTTTTATTTCTGCGTCCAGAGTTGTCATTTGTACAAAAATACGACTTTATAAGCAAGCACTGTTATTTTGCCCATCAATAGAACTGCGTAAGATAAGGATACCGCTCTTCGTACAGCTTCTTCACACGGCTCAGTATGGTGTTGCGCAGGCCGTCTATGTTGCGCCGCTCTGTAGCCGATACGAATATGGCCGAATTGTTGGTGAGCGACTGCCAGCGTGCCTCCAGATCGGTAAGCATTTCCTTCTTTACCGACTCTTCCAGCCAATCATCAAAGGTGTTCTTTTCGTACAGATCCATCTTGTTGAAGATGGTGAGTGTAGGCTTGTCGAAGGCCTTCAGGTCTTGCAGGGTCTTGTTCACCACGCCCATCTGCTCCTCGTAGCCGGGGTGCGATATGTCTACCACATGCAGCAGGCAGTCGGCCTCGCGCACTTCGTCCAGTGTGCTTTTGAAGCTCTCTACCAGGTGGTGCGGCAGCTTGCGTATGAAGCCCACAGTATCACTCAGCAAGAAGGGTGTCTGCTCGTATACCACCTTGCGCGTAGTGGTGTCCAGCGTAGCAAAGAGCTTGTTCTCGGCAAATACATCGGCCTTGCTCAGTATGTTCATCAGGGTGCTCTTGCCTACGTTGGTATAGCCTACCAGGGCTACGCGTATGTAAGTGCCGCGCTCCTTACGCTGGGTCATGGATTGCTTGTCTATCTCGCCCAGGCGCTTGCGCAGCAGGGCTATCTTGTCCTTCACTATACGGCGATCGGTCTCTATCTCGGTTTCGCCCGGGCCGCGACTGCCTATACCGCCACCCTGGCGTTCCAGGTGTTTCCACATACCCTTCAGTCGGGGCAGTATGTACTGGTACTGGGCCAGTTCTACCTGCACCTTGGCCTGTGCCGTCTTGGCGCGGCTGGCAAAAATGTCCAGTATCAGGTCGCTGCGGTCTATGGTGCGTATGCCCGTGGCATCGGTTATATTGCCTATCTGAGAGCCGGTAAGCTCGTCGTCGAATATGATGAGGGTGACGCCGCGCGCCTGTGCGTATTCGCGTATCTCTTCCAGCTTGCCCTTGCCCACAAAGGTCTTGCTGTCGGGGCGGGGCAGCTTCTGCAGAAAGGTCTTTACGGTAGTAGCACCCGCGGTCTCGGCAAGGAAGGCCAGCTCATTCAGGTATTCTTTGGCCAGTGTCTCGGTCTGCTCCTTGTATATGAGGCCTACCAGCACCGCCTTTTCTTCCTGTTGTATCTTATTGTTCTTGTCTAGCAAATCGTGTTGAGTATTTAATTATGCAAATCTATGGAAAGGACAGCAAGGGAATTTATATACTTCATTTCTTGCCTGCTGCAAGTACATTCCCCCTGTTGCGCAGCAGGGCTATGAAGAACATCACAAAACAAAGGAACATAGGCAGCCGTATGAGCGATTGCGATGTGCTCATGCCCATCACATCGCACAGGTGGCTCACCTCGTCAGACCGGTAGAATGCCTTTATAAAGGCCCCGTGTGAGGGGAAGAACGCATATTCGGTGATGTAGGTGAGCGCCACTATGCAATAACCCGCTACCATCATCCTGCGCAGGGCAGGTGTGGCCCGGGTATAGTATACCGGCAGCAGGGGCAGGAACCACAATATATAGGGCGGCGAATAGCCCGGCCCGAAGGTAGGCAGGAACACCAGCAGGATAAGCATGGTAACAAGTACCTGCGCAGGCAGCAGGGATGCCCTGATCCGTACCCGCCATGCGCACAGCAGCATGATGAGCAGCAGCAGCCATGGCGCTATGGCTCCATATGCTTCGTTGCCGCCCTTTACGCCGGCCACGTTCAGCAGGCCGGTGATGCCGTACCAGCCACCCATAGAGCGGTAGCCCAGCACATGCTCGCTCACCCCCGCAGGCGCCAAAGTATATATCACACCCATACCTATGGCAACGGGGGTAAGCAGTAGTACGCTGCCGAAAATATTGGTAGTGATACTACGCCTGCCCACACCTGCCAGCAGCAGGGGCGATAGTATGAGCGGTATGGTCTTGGTGAATATGCCCATACCCAGGCAGAAGCAGGCCGCCAGCCATGTTTCGGCGCTATGGTCCTCGTCATAGCTTATAAGGCAGTAGGCGAACAGCAGTATCCACAGCCCGGCAAACACATCGAAGTTGCAGTGCTGGCAACTGAGCAATATGCTGATGGGGTTGAGCGCAAGAGCAGCTATAAGTACACCCGTAGACGCCGCCTTGAAGAACCGGGTAATAAGCGTGTAGCAAATGGTAGCCGTTACCACCTCTGCCAGTACCAGTGTGGCCTGTATGAGGTGTATGGCCGATACAGAGGTAAGTTTTGCCAGCTTGCCTATACCGAAGAGCACCTGCATCCAGAAGGGTGGCCAGTTGAGCACCGGGGTGTCTTTGTAAGGGTTGCCGCCGGCATCCAGCACATCTATCACATGCAGCCATGCATATAGGTCTTTGGAGTATACCTGCGGCATAAAGGCAATGAAGAGCAGGCGCGCTGCTACCAGCACTGCAAGTATCACAAATAGCCTACCGGTATGGCGAGGTCCTTTCAAAATAAGGTGTCGATAATTTAATTGACGGTAAATTAATGAAACTTTAGGCGTTTTGAAGCCTGTGATATTATGGCGTGTTCCGAACAGCTAAGCTCTATGCTACACACATCTCCGCGCATCTTTCGCCATCTATGGCCGCCGATACTATGCCGCCTGCATAGCCTGCTCCCTCGGCACAGGGGTAGAGGCCCTTTATCTGCACATGCTGCAGTGTATCCTTGTGGCGGGGTATGCGCACCGGCGAGCTGGTACGGCTCTCTGTGGCCACCAGTACTGCCTCTTCTGTATAGTAGCCCTTCATTTTTTTGCCAAAGGTCAGCACTGCTTTTTTCAGGGCGGCGCTTACTTCCCGGGGCAGTACCTCGGCCAGCGGGGCGCTGTGTATGCCGGGCAGGTAAGAGCAATCGGGCAGGGTCTTGGATAGCCTGCCGGTGGCAAAGTCGGTCATGCGCTGGGCCGGGGCCACCAGCCTGCCACCACCTGCGCGGAAGGATGCACGCTCTACCATCTGCTGGTATTGCATGGCCGCCAGCGGGCCTTTGAATTTGTATGCATCGAAGTCGCGCTCATCTACTGCCACTACCGTGCCCGAGTTGGCATAGGGGTTGTTGCGTTTCGATGGGCTCCATCCGTTCACCACCAGTTCTCCCGGTGCAGTGGCGGCCGGGGCTATGATACCACCCGGGCACATGCAGAACGAGAACACGCCGCGCCCGTTCTCCTGTGTCACCAGCGAATAGCTGGCAGGTGGCAGAAAGGGATCGCGTATGGTGCAGTGGTAACGGGCAGTATCTACCAGCGATTGCGGATGCTCTATGCGCACACCCAGTGCAAAGGGCTTGGCTTCTATGAGTATGTTCCTGCGGTGCAGCAGCTCGAAGATGTCCCTGGCAGAGTGGCCTGTGGCCAGTATCACCTTATCGCAGGTGATGGTGTCGCCGGTATGCAGTTTTACGCCCTTTATGGTATCGCCGTTCAGCAGCAGGTCGGTAAGGCGGGTGTCGAAGCGTACCTCGCCGCCGCAGGCTATTATCTGCTGCCGCATGGCTGTTATTATCTGCGGCAGCTTGTTGGTGCCTATATGCGGGTGCGCATCGAAGAGTATATCCTCCTCGGTGCCAAAGTGATGAAAGAGCTGCAGTATGCGCTGCACATTGCCGCGCTTGGTAGACCGGGTGTAGAGCTTGCCATCGCTATAGGTGCCTGCACCGCCCTCGCCAAAGCAGTAGTTCGACTCAGGGTTCACCACGCCCTCCTTGTTGATGGCAGCAAGGTCGCGGCGGCGGCTGCGCACATCCTTGCCACGCTCTATGATGATGGGTTTGCGCCCCAACGCTATCAGCCGCAGTGCCGCGAACAGGCCCGCAGGCCCTGCGCCCACTATCACTATATGCGGGGCATTGCTCACGTTCTGCAGTTCGGGGTCGAAGGGTGTGGCCTCCGGAACCTTACCATCTATATACACCTCTAGCTGCAATATATACCGCGCCTGGCGCGACCGCGCGTCTATAGAGCGTTTCTCTATGCGGTAGCCGGTCACACGTTTTGTGGTCACACCGCATTCCTCTGCCGCAATGCGTTTTATGGCCCTTTCATCAAAGGCATCGGCAGGGGAAACAAGTATGGAAACGGTCTTTGTCATGAAGTATGCGGGCCACAATGGTGTATCACAAGTGCGGGTTGTGGCTGTCGAAGCTCATTTTCAGGTAGCTGAAGGCCAAAATGAGGGAGGCGGCTATGCTGACAACGCCCAGAGCCGTCATGGTGCCTATGAAGGCATCGAACCCTACCTTGCCACCCCACGACAGGAAATACAATGTGCCGAATATGGATGCAGGAAGTAATATGATGCCCACTACCAGGTTGGTCATACGGTGGTTGTAGTATGCCTGTACGCAGAATATGGCGAATGTGAACAAAGCGGTATAATTCAGTGTATGGCTCTCGTACAGCGCCACCACGAACCATGCCAGCGACAGCAGCAGGAAAAAGCCGTAGGCGGCATAGACGAATTTGCGGTAGGTGAGCTTTTTCAGCATAGTACAAAGGTAAATAAAAAGCCCCGTGTGGTCATCTATGTCCTATAGCGGTCCCTGCGCTTTTGACAATATGCTATATGCGCTCTATTTTTGACATTAGTTGACATACATTCGCATCAATGGCAAACAGACCGAATAAGAAGACCAACAGCCAGCCAGTCCCACGGCCGCAACAACCGGCGCCACGCCCGGCCGCTGCTGCCCCTGTGGCGGCTGCTACGGCCCCGGGCAAAGACCTGTTCTCTATACGCAACCTGTGCATCATACTGGGCCTGGTATCGTTCGCGGTATATTTCAATACCATATGGAACGGCTTTGTGATGGATGATGTGATGGTGCTGAAGGAGAACCGCATGGTGCTGAAGGGCGCCAGCGCCATACCCGAGCTGCTCACCACCCCGCACATGCGTGGCTACCTCATTATCCCAAACGACCTGTACCGCCCGCTTTCGCTGGTCATGTTCGCGCTGGAGTATAGCCTGTTCGGCCTGTCGCCTGCCATGCACCACTTGTTCAATATCCTCACTTTCGCCGGTTGCAGCATCATGCTGTTCATCTTCCTGCACAAGTTCTTCGATGGTAAAAGGGTTGCGCTGGCTTTTATCTCTGCCCTCATTTTTGCCGTTCATCCCGTACATACCGAGGTAGTGGCCAACATCAAGAGCCGCGACGAGCTTATGTGCTTCTTCTTTGCCTTCTGGTCTTTGAATGTGTATATGAACTATATGCGCGATGGCAAGATATTGCAACTGCTGCTGGGGGCTTTCCTGTTCTACCTTTCCATCATATCGAAGGAGACGGTCATAGCCTTCGTGGGGGTGATACCCGTGCTGTTCTTCATTTATAAGAACGATGATAAGAAGCGTGCCATGCTCATTACGGCGGCTACCCTTGTGGCCTTCGGTATATTCATGGGGGTACGCTCATCGGTGCTCAATGCCTACGATGCCAATAACCCCGCTGCCAATGTAGAGTTCATAGACAATGCCCTCTCGGGCGCGCCCGATATGCCTCTTACGGCCGTGCAGGTCTTTACTACCAAGATGGTAGTGATGGGGCATTACCTGAAGCTCATGTTCCTGCCCTATCCGCTGGTGAGCACTTATTCCTACAATGCCATACCCTTTGCCGACCTTGCCGATATCCGTTTCTGGGCATCGCTGCTGGTATATGGTGCGCTCATTTATTTCATGGTCACCCGTTTCATAAAGGATAGGAAAGATCCCTGGGCATTTGCCATCATGCTATACCTGGCCACTATATTCCTGTTCTCCAACTTCCCCTTCCTTATGGGTGCCGAGCTGGCAGAGCGTTTCGCTTTCTTTGCCTCGGCAGGTACCTGCCTGCTCATAGGGCTGGCCATAGAGCGCTGGATAATAAAGGGCATTGCCAACGATGTGAGCCAGCTAAAGACCGGCAAGGTGCTGGCCATACTGGCGCCCCTGTGCCTGCTGTACGGTGGCTGGGCCGCCGCGCGTAATGCCGAGTGGAAGGACAATGTGACCCTTTACAAGGCCGATGTGCAGCGAGCGCCCAACGACTGCCGCCTGTACCACAATGTAGGATCGGCACTGGCAGAGGAGGAGTATGAGAAAGAGCCCGACTCGCTGAAAAAGAGAGCGATAGACGACGAAGCCATAGGCTACCTGCGCAAGGGTGCCGAGATATACCCCGGCTATGCCGACCTGTATGTGGAGATAGGCCGTATATACGACCGCCAGAAACGGTACGACTCTGCCATAAAATACAACTCTATGGCGCTGAAGATGAACCCTACCAACTTCACTGCCAACAATAATATGGGTAGTGCGCTGCTGACCGCAGGCCGTTACCGCGATGCCATACCTTACTTCCAACTGGCATTGCAATACAACCCTACTTTCAAGTATGCTTACCTGAACATGGCACGCTGCTACCAGCAGTTGCAGCGATTCGATTCGTCACTTATAAACTTCCGCCACATGCTGGAGTTCGAGCCGCAGAACATAGACCTGTACACAGAGATAGGTACGGCGCACTTCATGATGCAGAACTATGACTCTGCCAACTACTACTACCAGTTGGTGATGAAGCAGAAACCCGAAGACCCCAATATAGTGAACAACATAGGCGCCGTACTGCTGAACCAGAAGAAGTATGCCGAGGCCATACCTTACTTCCAGAAGGCGGTGGCCATGAGCCCCGGCTACTTCAATGCTTATACCAACCTGGCGAGGTCTTATTACTTCGCAGGCCAGTACCAGGCGGCCATAGAGACCATCAATAAGGAGATACAGATAGACCAGCAGCAGTCTATAAAGGATATACCATACATAGCCCTCTCTTACCAGAAACTGGGCAATATGGCCGAGGCCAAACGCTACGAGGCCATATCCAGGCAGTATTGGTCCAACTTCAAGCTAGAGTAATGGCCATGTTCAGGTATTTTCTTACCCTCATATCAGTATGTGTGGTGACAGGGGTATATGCCGGGGATACGGTATCTGCGCCTGCATCATTGCCGCCCAGGAAAGGTGGCGTGGGGCTGGAGGTGAACCTTATAAGCGGGCGCATCATTCGCCACTCTGCCAGCTTCACAGCGCCCGTACCTGCTATGTCCTACGCGCTGGATGTGAACATAGTATGGCAGAGCTATGGCCAGAAGCCCTGGCAGCAGCCACTGGGTTACCCACTATATGGCGCGGGCATCACCCTTACAGACTATCGCAGCCCCCGGATATTCGGCAAATGCGCAGGAATATATCCCTATGTGCAGATACCACTGGTAAGGGTAGGCCAGTTCGAATGGACGTTCCGTTTCGGGGTGGGGGTGGCCTATGTGACCAAGCGCTACAGCCTGGGCCCTGATATAGATACCATCAATACTGCGGTGAGCACGCATGTGAACGCCTTTGCCTGCTTGTATACCGACCTTCGCTACCGCCTGAACGAGCAACTGGACCTACAGGCCGGTGGCAACCTCACGCACATCTCTAACGCCCTATACCGCGAGCCCAACCTGGGTGTGAACATGGTGGGGGCGCATGTGGGTATCCGTTATTTCCCCGGCACATCATCGCCCGACCGTATAATGCGCAAGATGCCGCCCGTGCGCAAGCGCTGGCTAGCCGAGGCGCGTGTGGGTATATCGCACAAGGAAGCGCGTGCCGAGGGCAGCCCTGTGAAGGCCGCCTATATAGGCGCACTATCGGTAAGCAGGCGTGTGAACGGGCACAACAAGGTATTTGCAGGCATAGATGCGGCCTATCATAAAGATGTATTGGCTTTTCTCATAAACTATGGCATAGAGATAGGTCACGAGAAAAAACATTCCTGGGATGGGGGCTTTTTCGTAGGCGATGAGTTCATAGTGGGCAGACTGGGCCTGATGGCGGCGGTAGGGGTGTACTACCGGCAGACCTTCCTCGATTTCGACCCCATATACCAGAGAATGGGGGGGAAATATTACATCCTCACCCGCGAGCGCGGACCCGTGAAGGAATTGTTCCTCTCTGCCCTGCTGAACACGCATGGCGTGGTAGCCGAATATGCCGAGTTCGGTATGGGAGTGAGTTTTTGATGCCACAGAGGCTCTGTTACTTCTATAGGAGGGCTCTGGCTAAATGAGATAAAATTTACTACTTTTGTTCATGACCTTCTTTAATATGCGTAGCGGTAAACGATCACTGAAAGCACTGGGCCTGTTGGCGGTAGCGGCAAGTATATGTGGCCAGGCAAGTGCACAGATATCTTTTGCCGATGCCGGAAGAAGAGGGTCCGTTTACCTGAGCGTAGGTAATGGTTCGCCCTCGCACAAGCCATCTACCATCAGTATAGTGCAGGGTACGCCGGGCAATATCAGCAATTACAAGCTCAGCAATGTAGAGGGAGATAACAGTACCACCAAGGCCATCAGCGGCATTTACAATTACAATATACGCCTGGGCTATTTCTTCGATTACAACCAGAACTATGCTTTCGAGCTCTGCTTCGATCCTGTGAAATACCATGTGTCCGAAGGGCAGATAGTGAACATGACCGGCACGCGCGAGAATAAGGATATAGATACTTCCTTTGCCTTCTCGCCTGCCAATGGCTACTTCTACAATATAGATGGCGCCAACTTCCTGTCGGTGAACCTGGTGAGGCGCATACAGATATACCAGATAAAGAGCCATAATGTGCGCATAGACGGCCTGGCCAAGGTGGGTATAGGCCCCTGTATGCCGCACACATACAGCAGCATAGCCGGGAAGGAGATAGAGAGGCCATCCTTTCAGTGGGGTGGCTGGAATGCCGGTGGCGAGGCCGCACTCAGACTCACCCTTATGCGCCATATATTCCTCGAGGCATCTTACAAATACTCTTACGCTTCTTACAAGGATATAGCGGTATACAATGGCACCGCTGCGCAAAAGCTGGTAACATCGCAAATGGTGTTCAGCCTGGGCTACTGGTTCTCTACTACAAAGCACAACCCGCTTTTCGAGAAGCCCGATAACAGGCCTGCGCCGCTCACCATCAAGCCCATCTATCCGCCCGACCCGGAAGAGGATTCGAAGAAGATGATGCAGGGCCAGCCTATGATGAAGGCCCCGGCCGCTCCGGCACAGCCTGTTGTACCTACTGAGCCTGCGCCTGCACCTACAGAACCCGCACCCGGCGAACCTACCCCCACGCCCGATGCACCACCTGCCCCGGCTCCCGAACCTGAACCCGGAAAATAATAGCCTGAACATTATTGTGTCTTCACTGCTTTTTTAACAAAGCTGTAGTGAATTACTGCATATCCTTGCCGCATGAAACACGTTCTACTATCCATATTGGCTGCAACAACGGTAGCTGCGCAGCTCTCTGCCCAGGATGCCCCGCAAAAGAAAGCCATCAATGAGCTGAGGCTGGACCTGACCGAAGACGGATCGAAGTACATAAAGGCCACCCTGCTGAACCAGACATGGGTGCGCTGGAACCAGAGCAACCCCGGTACCACTGTGAATGGAGACCCCAAGGACAATACATTCGATATAGGGCTGCGCCGTACACGCATGCAGCTATATGGCCAGTTGTCCGATCATACCTTTTTTTATGCCCAGTTCGGCATGAACAATTTCAACTTCCTGTCGCAGAACGCAGGCAACCGCAAGCTGCAGCCCTTCTTTCACGATGTGCTGGGCGAATACAAGGTCTTTAAGGACAACGACAAGCTGAAGATAGGCGGCGGCCTTACCATAGTCACCGGCCTTAGCCGCTTTACGCAGCCCAGCATATCTTCTATACTCACTACCGATGTGCCCGTTTTCCTGCAGTCTACCGTAGACCAGACGGACGAGTTCGCACGCAAGCTGGCCGTATATGCGCGCGGCCAGGTAGGAAAGATAGATTACCGTGTGGCCATATCGGACCCCTTCCCTATACAGACCAACGGGCAGGCCGTGCCTACCCCGGGCGCCGATGCCACCTTCACCACCTTTGGGCATAGCTACCAGTACTCGGGCATGTTCATCTACAATATACTGGACAAGGAACCGCATACCACGCCCTACCTGGCAGGTACCTACCTTGGCGAAAAAAAGATACTGAACATAGAGGCGGGCGCCATATACCACCCCAATGCCACCTGGACGGTCATAGGGGCCGATACCGCCTTTCACAATATGCTGCACTATGGGCTGGCCGTATATGCCGATATGCCCCTGCAGAACAACAAGTATGCCTTATCGGCCTATGCGGGCTATTTCTTTACCGATTATGGTCCTAACTACCTGCGCAACAGCGGCCAGATGAACCCTGCCAACGGTACCACCAGCACTACCCTGGCCAGTGGCTTTGGGAACTCGTATCCCATGTTCGGTACGGGAAGCAATATATACATGCAGGCAGGCCTGCGCCTGCCCAACGATCTGCTGGGCGATGCCGGTACACTGCTGCCCTATGTGTCTTACCGCACTTCTTCTTTCGATAAGCTGGACGACCCTATGAGCGTATACGATGCCGGAGTGAACTGGCTCATAGACAAGCACCGTTCCAAGATATCGCTCAACTACCAGCTTCGTCCGGTGTTCCGCAGGCAGACCAATGGCGATATCACTCATACCGTCAATGCCAGTTCGGCATGGGTGCAATACCAGGTGTATTTCTAGGTCACCGACCTTGGTCTAATACCAATTAGACAATGAAAACAGGCATGGTTTTTTGGCCCCTCCCGAACCTCCCCAAAGGGGAGGAGGTGAACTATGAGCGCTATAACGTGAAATTTTCCTGTGCCGAATTTTGAAGTCAAATTGGTATAATATATTATGGCGCACCTGTGGTGCGCCTTTTTTATGTGCCTGTTGGTAAGGTTCAATAAAATGTTAATGTATCTAGATGTATGCGCCTTGTTAACATATCTGCGCGTATATGGGTCGTAACTTTGATACAGACGTTATCATTCACACTTAAAACCTCATACTATGGCAAACGATCAGATAATACGAGAAGGCGGCTTCAATGCCGACCGCGGATTGCTCACTGTTATGTTCCCCGACAAAGAAAGTGCGGAAAAAGCATTCAACTTCCTGCTGGAAAAAGGCCATGCCCGCGAGGATATTACCCTGGCCATGTCTGAAGAGACACGCACCAGGTACTACCCGCCGGTAAAAGAAGTACCCACTACCGACTCTACCAATATAGTGCTGAAAGATGCCGCCATAGGCGGCGCTATAGGCGCGGGTATAGTAGGCGCCATAGCTGCCGTGGTAGCAGTAGGCACTACCATTCTCATACCCGGTATGGGCTTCATAATAGCGGGGCCGCTGGCTGCGGGGCTCACCGGTGCAGGCGCAGGTGGCATTACCGGCAGCATAGTAGGTGCGCTGGTGGGTGCAGGTATACCCGAGTCGCACGCGGTGATATATAAGGAAGGTATAGAAAGCGGCCGCATAATCATGAGCTTTCACCCAAGGCCCGATGAAGATATAGCCATGCTGGAGCGCCATTGGAAAGAGCAGGGAGGCGTAGTAGTATCGTGGCCCGGCAATTATCCGTTCGTAGGCGCTATCTAGCCTTACAGGCCCTATAGGAATTCATAACTGTGAATAAAGTAGCGGGGCGCATTCTGATGAATGCGCCCCGCTCTATTTTAAACCTTTTAGCTTTCTGGTTTAGTACTCCGTACCCTTATAGAACACGCGGAACATGTTCTGCCCCATCTGGTACATCAATACATCATAGTTCAGCTGCCAGTTGGTCAGCTCGGCATTGGTCACATCGTAGGTCTCGCCTTCAGAGAAGAGGCGCAGGGTATTGCCATAGTTCACATAGGCCAGTGAGTTGTACTGTATAACCATATTGTTCGGGTAGTAGTTGTCTATGGTGCTCACATCGCCTTTGTAGAATACCTTCAGGTAGTTGCTCTGGTCTTTGAAGGCCACTATATTGTCTACCACCTGGTAGTTGCCACTCATAAAGCCCATAGAGCGTGCGCTATCGTCGTAGAATACTTTGAAGTAGCCATCGGCCGTAAGGTAGGCCACTACATTGTCGCCCACCTTGTATGACTTGGGGGGGAAATCATCCAGCACAAATGTCCTGCCGCTGTGGAATACCTTGAACTTGCGGTCTATATCTACATAGGCCACGGTATTGCGTCCTACCTCGAAGCCGCTTACGGGGTAATCTTCCTGCGCTATGAGCTCGCCCAGGTAAAAGATGCGGAACTGGTTGGCAAAGTTGTTGTAGGCCACTATGTTGTCCGTTACCCTTATACTGGCCAGGCTGCTATCGGAGAAATAGCCCTCTATGTTGTAGGTCTTGCCCTTGTAATAGGCTTTGTAGGCGCCTTTATAACTATCGAGGAAGAATACCACGCTATCGGCCACAAAGTATTGGTCGCACACGGCGGTCAGGTTCTTTACCTCGCCGTTCTCGAAGACGTTCAGCGACTTCTGGTTCAGGAATACCACCAGGTTGTCGGTAGCATAGTAGTTGTTGGTAAAGCCTATGTTCACCGGGGTCACCCTGTTATTGGCATATACCTTGAACGAGCGGGAGTTGTCCAGGTAGGGTATGGCGCTGCGGCCTATCTTCATGCTGGTAGGCGCCAGGAAGTCTATTTTGCGTATCATGCCTTTGTCCCATACCATTACCTGGTTCTGGTTGTCGACATAAGAGGCAAGCTGTGCACTGGCACATAGGGAAAGGGTAAGCATCAAGCCCAGGAACAATGACCGCATTCTGTGAACTATTTCGGTGTAATTTATGAATTTCCCCGCATTCGCGGTGCGCGGGCGGGGTATATGTTCGCCGTGAATGCTGCGATATAAGCAACATACCTGTACTGTAAGTGACAATGAGTGAAGCGAATAGCAGGGTATATGCGGGGTAGAGGTATGTGCAAAAAAAAGCCAGCCTGAGAACAGGCCAGCCCCTATAAACCCTATCACTATGAAAACTTGTGCAAAGTTACGGACGATCGGGATATTTGCAAATAAATTTTTTTATTTTTTAAAACACATATTACCAATACCTGTACCCCGGGGCATGATAGGGAAGAGCAGGGGCAAAAAAAGCCAGCCTGAGAACAGGCCAGCCCCTATAAACCCTATCACCATGAAAACTTCTTTATCTATATAAAAGTAGAAAGTTCAAGCGTTTGTTAGGCAAATATAACATTCTGCCATCTTTTTTACAACTTTCGGAGGACGTTTTTTACATACATATTACTGCCCTCCACAGTATCACTATGTGTTATTTTTTCTTCTTCGGAGAGAACATGGCCAGCATCCTTCGTCCTTCCATCTTTGGCATAGACTCCAGCGCTCCATATTCGGCCATACGCTCTGCGAATTTCAGCAGCAGCAGCTCGCCCCTTTCCTGGAACATGATAGCGCGGCCTTTGAACTGCACATAGCATTTCACCTTGTTACCGTCCTGCAGAAACTTCTCGGCATGTTTTGCCTTGAAGTCGAAGTCATGATCGTCGGTATTGGGTGTGAAGCGTATCTCTTTTACTTCCGATTGTTTGGCCTTTGCCTTCTGTTCCTTGTCCTTTTTCTTTTTCTCGTACAGGAACTTCTTGTAGTCTATGAGGCGGCATACGGGCGGCACGGCATTGGGCGATATCTCTACAAGGTCCACTTCGCGCGCTATTGCCATTTTTATGGCCTCCGCTATGGGGTATACGCCCGGTTCCATGTCTTCGCCTACTACACGAACTTCCGGCGCTGTTATTTCATTGTTCAGCCTGTGCTCGTTCTGTGGCACTCTTGGCTTATAAAAAGGTTTTGGTCTTTTCTGCATTAACTGCTTTTATGGTTATCAGACAAAATTATACATATTTGTTCGTAAACAGGTATCCCCGATATTTTTTTCAAAAATATTGGGAAAAGTACCGCCTGCCATCCGCAGGCAGTACTTTCTTTATGTGCATCAGTTGCGTTTGCCCCTTAGTTGCTCGGCCACTATGCCGCGTATCTCGGTGCAGAAGTCGTCTATGCTCACAGCGCCCTTGTCGCCCTCGCCATGCTTGCGCACCGATACGGTACCCTCTGCGGCTTCTTTCTCGCCTACTATCAGCATGTATGGGGTCTTCATCAACTCTGTGTCGCGTATCTTGCGGCCTATCTTCTCGCTGCGCTCGTCCAGCTCTGCACGTATGTCTGCGGCTTTCAGCTTTGCGGCCACGCTGTGTGCATATTCGCTGTATTTGTCGCTTATGGGCAGTATCATCACCTGCAGCGGGGCCAGCCACAGCGGCAGGTTGCCGCCGCAGTGCTCCAGCAGCACGGCTATGAAGCGCTCCATGCTGCCGAATGGCGCACGGTGTATCATCACAGGGCGTTTGCGGGTATTGTCCACATCCACATATTCCAGCTCGAAGCGCTCCGGCAGGTTATAGTCTACCTGTATGGTGCCTAGCTGCCATTTGCGGCCTATCGCGTCGCGTACCATGAAGTCGAGCTTAGGGCCGTAGAAGGCCGCTTCGCCATATTCTGTCACGGTCTTCAGGCCTTTGTCGCGCGCGGCATCTATGATGGCCTGCTCTGCTATAGCCCAGTTCTCATCGCTGCCTATGTACTTACTGCGGTCTTCCTGGTCGCGTAGCGATATCTGTGCGGTATACTCTGTAAAGCCCAATGATTCGAACACATATAGCACGAGGTCTATCACTTTCTTGAACTCGTTCAGCACCTGCTCGGGCATACAGAAGAGGTGGGCATCATCTTGCGTGAAGCCGCGCACGCGGGTAAGGCCGTGCAGCTCGCCGCGCTGCTCGTAGCGGTACACAGTGCCGAACTCGGCCAGGCGCAGCGGCAGGTCTTTGTAAGACCTTGGCGACGACTTGTATATCTCGCAGTGGTGCGGACAGTTCATCGGTTTCAGCATGAACTCCTCGCCCTCCTGCGGTGTGCTTATGGGGCGGAAGCTGTCCTTTCCATACTTCTCCCAGTGGCCCGATGTGACATAGAGCTGCTTGCTGCCTATATGTGGTGTCATCACCGGCAGGTAGCCGGTCTCTATCTGTGCCCTTTGCAGGAATTGCTGCAGCCTTTCGCGCAGCATAGCGCCCTTGGGCAGCCACATGGGCAGGCCGCTGCCTACCTTCTCTGAGAAGGTGAACAGTTCCAGCTCTTTGCCCAGCTTGCGGTGGTCGCGTTTCTTGGCCTCTTCCAGCAGCACCAGGTATTCGTCCAGCTCTTTCTGCTGCGGAAAGGTGATGCCATATATGCGGGTGAGCATCTTGTTCTTCTCATTGCCACGCCAGTAGGCGCCCGCTATATTGGTGAGCTTCACGGCCTTTATGGCGCCGGTACTGGGTATGTGCGGGCCACGGCAGAGGTCGGTGAAATTGCCCTGTGTGTAGAAGGTGATGCTGCCATCCTCCAGTCCTTCCAGCAGTTCCAGCTTGTACTGGTCGCCCTTTTCGGTAAAGTAGGCTATGGCCTTGTCCTTAGGCATATCCTGCCTTACATAGGCGCTGTTGGTCTTGGCCAGTTCCTTCATCTTGTCTTCTATCTTCTTCAGGTCCTCGTCGCCAATGGTGCGGTCGCCGAGGTCTATATCGTAATAGAAGCCGCTCTCTATGGCAGGTCCTATACCGAATTTCGTACCGGGATAGAGTGCCTCCAGAGCCTCGGCCATCAGGTGTGCGCTAGAGTGCCAGAATGTGCTCTTGGCATTCGTGTCGTCCCACGTCAGCAGGCGCAGCGTAGCGTCGTTGTTAATAGGGCGGGCGGTATCCCATACCTCGCCGTTCACCTCAGCCGCCATCACTTTGCGTGCAAGGCCCTCGCTGATGGATCGTGCTACCTCTCCAGAGGTAGTTCCTGCGGCATACTCTCTTACAGAGCCGTCAGGCAGTGTGATCTTTATCATACATGAAAAAATTAACGGCAAAACATACAAACGTTTTGCCGGACACCAAATATAGTAAGTATCGGGAAGATGTGTATGAAATTGTGATGATGCTTTGTGCCGGAGGTGCTACCCTTCTCTTCGGAATAGTACTTTTCCTACCCTGTCCATATGATCTAGTAATGCATTGTCAGTTATAGATGCTATGTTCTGCAGGTCGAAGGAGTATAACATTCCCAGTCGTTCCAGGCTGGTATATATATCCGATATGTCGTTGAAGGTGATACCTTCTCCTGCTATCGCCAGGTCTATATCAGACCCGGCTCTGTATGTCCCCATTGCCCGTGAGCCGAACAATGTCACACAACTCACCTTTGGCATAGTTGCAATGGCCTTCACTATTTGTTCTATATCTTCATCTGGCAATCCGTATCTCATCCTTCGAATATTGTGGTCTGTTTCCCACCTCTCTCTTTTTCGAGCCGTTGCTCTAATGATGTGAGCAGGTCATAATATTCATCCACTATGTTCTGGGCTATTTCATCTGCTGTATCACTATTGTAGGTGTGTGATGTCAGTTCCCGAGACTTTTTCATTCTTCGCCATGCATTCTCTCCCGATATATATCCATCTTTCAATGACCGTTCCAGCACAGGGTTGGGGCCCGCTATATCTAAGTATCCTTTATAGCGCAGCAGGTCTTGCAGGGTCTTCCAGGC
The DNA here is from genome assembly GCF_039540515.1 of Nemorincola caseinilytica. Lineage (NCBI taxonomy): Bacteria > Pseudomonadati > Bacteroidota > Chitinophagia > Chitinophagales > Chitinophagaceae > Nemorincola > Nemorincola caseinilytica. The sequence goes on from NZ_BAABFA010000011.1 coordinate 75,106, forward strand.
CAGTTCGAAGGTATACTCGAAACGTTGGATCATGCCTTCTTTCTCCAGGTCCGAAAGGTCATCTATATTTTCCTGCAGGGCTACTTCACCTAGCTTGGCCAATGCTTTTTTGAAGTTTGAGAACCGCTGTTCCCACCTTATATCCATTTCGCTCATTTATGTGAAGTGTTTTTGTGTTCCAAGATAGAAAAATGGGAAAAGGCAGCATCAGGTCTACCTGGTCTGTATATAGCCCCACTCCTTTAGCCAGGTCACTACTTTTTCGCGGTAGTCGCCCTGTATCAGTATCAGGCCGTCCTTGGCGCTGCCGCCGGCGCCGCATTTGGTCTTTAGCTGCTTGCCCAGCGCTTCCAGATCGTCGGCAGTACCAGTGAAGCCATCCACCAGTGTCACTACTTTGCCTGCACGCTGTTTGGTATCCAGGCGCACACGCAACCTCTGCTTGTCCTTGGGCAGGGTGTCTGTGGCCTCCTCCTGCGGAAAGTCGTTGAAAAAATCCTTATTGGTAGAATAGGCAAGACCATCAGGCCTTGCGGCATGTTTCTTTGACATGGTAGGTATGGTATCTGTTACTCGGGTTCGTTCGTCTCGGGCTCTTCGCCTGTTGTTTCGGCTACTTCTTTGGCTTGTTTCCTGCCATACTCGTTGTGTACGGCATCATATTTTTCGCGCAGGCGGCGCAGTTTCTGCTCGCCTTCCACCAGCAGTTTTTCCAGGTGTTCTTTCAGTTCGGCGGCTTTTTTGCCGGGTGTTATATTGTTCAGCGCCTCTTTGAAGTCGGCCAGTTTATCTTCTTCCTCCTGTATGTCGCGTAGCAGTCTGCCCACCATTTCTTTGGCCTGCTCGGTACGCACATGTTTCTGTACCTCGGCATGTTGTTTGCGCTGGTCGCGGTTGGCATCTTTGCGGGCAAAGAAATGCTTGCGCGCCGCCAGGAACTGCTCCCATATACGGTTAGAATGTTCGCGGGCCACAGGGCCTATCTTCTTCCATTCGTCCAGCAGGTCGTTCATCTCGCCTGTGGTCTCGCCCCAGTGGTTCGAATTCTTTATCTGTTCGGCACGTTCCAGCAGCTTCATCTTCGCATCATAGTTCTGCTCGTGCATGTTCTTCACGCCGGCGGCATGCTGTTTCTTGGCATTGAAGAACTGGTCTTGCGCCGCCAGGAACCTGCCCCACAGCTCTTCGCCCTTTTCGCCGTTCACCCTGCCTGTCTTTTTCCATTCCTCCATCAGGGCGGCGTATGCCAGGGCGGTATTGTTCCACTCGGTGCTGTCCTTCAGCGCTTCGGCCTTTTCTACCAGTGCGGTCTTGGCAGTTATGTTCACTTCCTGCTCCTGCTGTATCACGGCCGTATGCTCGCGCTTACGGTCGAAGAAAGCGCTCTTCGCCGTTATGAACCGTTGCCACAGCTCTTCGTTCTTCTTGCTCAGTGTATGGCCTATGGTCTTCCATTCATTGGTAAGGCGGTGAAAGGTATCGGCCGTCTTCTTCCATTCGGAAGATGAGGCCAGTGCCTCGGCCTGCTCTACCAGGTCCAGCTTCAGATCCAGGTTCTGCAGCATGTCCTTCTCCTGGTCGTCGTGGTGCTGTTTCTTGCGGTCGTAGAATTTTGTGCGTGCCGCCTCTATCCTCGCCCACAGCTTATCGCCGCGGTGCTTATCGGTATGCCCGGCATGTTTCCATTGCTCGGTCAGTTCTTTGAATGCATTGGTGGCCTCTTTCCATTCCGTGCTATCGGCAAGGGCCTCGGCCTGTTCGGCCAGTTTCAGCTTTGCCGCATAGTTCTCTTCCGTTCTTGCGTTTATGGCTTCCTGCCAGGGTTCTGTCTCGGCCAGCAGTTTGTCTAGGTTGCCCAAGGCTGCGGTGGTGCCCAGCATATTGCGCAGCCATGCCACCTTTTCGGCCATCTTCAGCTTGTCCGCGGTGGCTGCCCATTCGGCTGCTACTTCGGCCAGGCGGGCCTGCATCTGGTAATACTTTTCGCCCAGCGTGCTTATAACGGTAGCGCTGTTCTCTGCCGTTATCTCGGCTATGGTACGCTCTTTACCCGGCTCGCCGGCATGTATCACCAGCCTGCCATCATCATTGAGCGTGAATAATTCCTTTCCATCGAACGACACTCCATTCCACCATGTGCTGACATCGAAATTCTGTTCCTGAGACATAATTTAATTCTGTTTATGCTACTATATGGTCTATAGACGGATAAGGGCGCGATACGCGCTCCTCATACCATACCTCTGTGCAATTTACGGCTATTTTGCCTTAAAAGGCAAGCATGGTAACATGAATTAATTATCAGATCTCTTTATATGCCCTTAGCCAAATACTTTGCGCAGTATGTCCGATACGCGGGCGGCAGGGTTGGTACGGATCTTGGCCTCCTCGTCGGCTATGGTGAGGAAAAGGCCGCTGAGGGCACGTTCGGTCACATATGCGGTCAGGTCGGGGTTCACTTTCTGGCGTGTGGTGGGCAGCTTGTTGTATATGGTCACTATCTCGGTCCAGTACTTGGTGGCCTGTACCTTGTTCAGCGAGCTCTGTATCACCGGCCTGAAGGCGGTTGTCAGCGAGGTCGTGGTGCGGCCTTTCAGGTATTGGGTGGCCGCATCGTTGCTGCCTCGTAGTATGGACAGGCCATCCTGTATTGTGATGCCTGTTATGGCATCTACGAATATAGGTACTGCCTTGCCCGATGCATCCTCTGCCGCACGGTTCATAGACAGTATGGCTTTATCTACCTGTGCGCCCATGCCCATGGCGCGCAGCGTGGTCTCTATCTTCTTTGCCTCTGGCGGCATCAGTATCTTTATAAGCTGGTTGCCAAAGAAACCGTTCACGTTAGAGAGCTTGCCGCTGGCGTTCTGCGTGCCTACTTTCAGGGCTTCTTTCAGGCCTGCTGTTATCTCGCCATCGGTAAGGCTTCCCTTGGTGCCGGTGCCTGTTTTGGTCACACCACCAGCGGCTTTTTTGGTCTTGTCCCATATGTTTTTCAGGTCCTGTGCCTGCACATTGGTGGTGAGAGCGGCCACGGTAAGGGCCAGTATGCCTTTAGCAAGAATGTTCATGATATTATCTGATAAGGAAATAAAGGTACATGTATATTTCCACCTGCGTTCATCGTGGTGTCGTCACGCTATAAATGTTTGTTTTTCCTTAACACGCCCCGAGCCGAAAGCCCCGCCCAGCAGGGCCACGCTCACTACCACCGGCACAAAGAAGAGGTACTTGTACGGTATCTGTATAAAGGCATAGAACACCGCCAGGTATACCTTGAAGGAGAACAGCAGGTAGGGGTAGAGCGGGTAGCTGTGCGTGCGGCGCATATACACCAGCGCCAGTACCAGCACGGTAAGGATGCACATGGCTATATGTACGTTCTTGTACAGTAGCAACGCATGCCCCACATCGCCGGGCAGCAGCCTGATGGCAAAGGAGGTAAAGCCCAGTCCGTTGTTCAGGTATACCTGGCCCTGGTGGGTGGCCATATCGCGCAGCCACTCATCGCGGGCGGCATTGGTATGGTAGGTATAGCCGTTTATAAAAATGGAAGCATCCCTGCGCAGGAAGGGCAGCCAGTACAGCATCACGAAGAACACTATTGCCGTAATCGCTATTATCAGCACATCCCTGCGCTTGCCGGCCACAAAGTGCAGCAGCAGGCACAGCGGCACCCAGAACACTATGCTGTAGCGCGAAAGCAGGCATACCGCCACGGACAAGGCAATGGCCCATACCCGCTGCCACCGCAGGCTTTCTGCTACAAAGAAGTAATAGGCGGCTATCAGCCCCTCTACCGAGAAGAGGAACATCCTGTTGTCGTGAGGTATGAACACGGCCCATAAGACCAGCGGCCATATGGGCACCAGGAGGTCCCACAGCAGCCCGGCGCCCGTTTTGCGGTTTCGCAGGAAGAACCACAGCCCTGCACCCCACATGGCAAAGGTGGGTACCCATCGGTAGTCCTTATGCGCCAGCTCCAGCGGTATATAGGGTAACCACTGCAGGGGCAGGTAGGTAGGGTAGAGGGTATACTCTGCGAACTGTATGGCATAATATGGCTGCTCGCCGCGCAGGAAGCGCTGCACCAGCGCGGTTATCTGCGGTATCACATCAGAGCCGCCGTTCCTGCCCTCGTGATAGGTGATCTCGTACCACCATATATGCTTCAGCGATGCGAATATGTGGTAGGAGAGCGCAAAGAACAGCACCCATTGTACTATGACCAGCACGCGCGGCGGCAGGAGCACCTTTGGTGCCGGGCGTACCTCGCCTGCATTGGTGGCTATCTTTAGAAAAAGTATGGCTATACCTATGGACAGGCCGAAGAGTACAAGAGGAGACGCATAGGGCCCCAGTGTGCCTATGAGCCACGTCACAAAAAGCACTTCCAGTACGCAGAAGAGGAACAACAACTGTCTCATAGGTGCAATAACGCTACAAATTAAATAAATATGCGCAGGCGGTGCTGCTTTTATACAATAGCTGCAATGAAGTATATAACAATGGCCGATCCTGTAGCCGGTAACTTTGTAGTATGCGCTACTTCATGTTCATCATACTTGCCTCTCTTCTAATGACCTCTTGTTACAAGAACGAATGCCATTTGTGCATTACGCAGATAACGCGTAATGGCATCACCCAGCCACAGCAGGTAGAGAAGACCTATTGCGGCCTTACAAAAAAAGAGATACGGGCGAAAAAGACATCTTACGAACGTAGATATTACGATAGTACCGAGGGGCGCAATGTATACGAGCTTACCAAGACCGATTGCGATATACAGTAGTTATTATATGGCGCTCATTAGTGCCGATACTACAATTTCATGGCAAAAACGGGCTGTTAGTTGGCGTTTCTTCCGCTAATTTTGCGCAAAATCTCATTTAGCGGTGATCGATAGTAAAAGAAGGGCCGTGGCATGGTGGCTCATAGCCGGCATCATCATGATAGTCATAGAGTTCATCATGGGCGGTGTCACCCGCCTCACCGGTTCGGGCCTGTCCATCACCGAGTGGAAGCCTATAATGGGTTTCATTCCCCCGCTCAACGAGGCCGACTGGAACAAGGCTTTCGATGGCTATAAGAACATAGCCCAGTACAAATACGTCAACAGCCACTTCACCCTGCCCGATTTCAAGTTCATATTCTACTGGGAGTGGGCACACCGCCTGTGGGCGCGTATGCTGGGCGTTGTCTTTGCCATAGGTTTTGTGTACTTCTTCGTAAAAAAGTACTTCGACAAGGGTATGGTGCGGCCTTTCATCATCCTCTTCATACTGGGTGGCCTGCAGGGCTTCGTAGGCTGGAAGATGGTAGCAAGCGGCCTCAACGATACCGACCTTTATGTGAAGCACACTTGGCTGGCCGCACATTTCCTCTCGGCCATCACCCTTATGTGCTATACGCTGTGGTTCGCGCTGGTACTGCTTATACCTGCCGATAGGCGGGTGGCCGCGCCTGCTATGGTGCGGCAGCTGGTGGCCATCATCCTGCTTACTTATGTGCAGTTGGCATATGGGGCCTTTATGGCTGGTACACATGCATCGCGCGCTGTGCATACATGGCCCAGGATAGCCGATGAGTGGGTGCCCGGCACTCTTGGGAGCGAAAGCATGGTCACCAATGTCATGAACATACAGTTCGTACACCGTACACTGGCCTACCTGCTGCTCATTATCATTGTAGTATGGTATGTATGGGCCGGCAAGGCCGCCCGCCGCATGGGCAGCGTCCTGCTGCACAAGGCCCGTCGGTGGCCGTTCGTTATAGTGATGCTGCAGGTGGTACTGGGAGTGGTCACCCTCATCAGCGCGTCGCAGATAGTTTTCGGCACGTTCGGCTTTTATGAGACCCTCGCCGAGATACACCAACTGGTAGGTATGTTCCTGGTCATGGCCCTTGTTGCCAACCTATATATCATTTCAAAGAAGAAATAACAAAATTCAAATTCCAAAATTCAAATTCCAAACTTCAAATTCCAGATCAGAAATAAGGAAAGAATGTTTGAAGTTTGGAAATTGAAATTTTGAGATCTGGAATTTGAAGTTTGGAATTTGAATTTTGACCTTTTTTGAATTTTGGCCTTTGAAATTTGCTCTTTTTCCCCTCATCTATAGGCCCATAAGAAACAAAAATAATCAGGAAACGTTTCCTGATTGAAAATGTTTCCATAGTTTTGCCCGCGAATTCCGGCGTAAAATAGAAATGGAGACTTTAGAAAAAATACTCACATCTGCTATCGAGCTTTTTAGCCAGTACGGCTTTAAGTCCATAACGATGGATGATATTGCCAGGAGAGCGGGCATATCTAAGAAAACGCTATACCAACACTTCGCCAACAAGCAGGAGGTGGTGAACGAATCGGTGGCATGGTACAAGAACAATACCACCGAGAACTGTGTGGTGGTACTGAAAGATGCCGAGAACGCCGTAGAGGCCATGGTGAGGATACTTGCCTTCTTCGACGATCTGTACAAACGCCTCAACCCCATGGCCTTGTTCGAGATGCAGCGATTTTTCCCCGATGCTTACAAACAGTTCCGCGACCTGCTGGTAGAGCGCGATGTGCAACTGGTACGCGAGAACATAAAACAGGGCATGAAGGAAGGCCACTACCGCGAGAACCTGAATGCCGACCTGCTGGCACGCTACCGCATAGAGACCTCGCTGATGGCCCTGCACCCCAACCTGCTGGTGAGCGACCGAGCTAACCTTATGAGCGTGGCCCTGGAAATAGGCGAACACTTTATGTATGGCATGATGACCCCGCAGGGGACAGAGCTGTACCTCAAATACAAAGAACAATACTTAAAACAAGCAACAGCACCCACTATATGAGAAAAGTATATATAGCATTAACCAGTTTACTGCTATCGGCAACAATGGTATCTGCACAGCAGCCCTTGAGGCTGAGCCTGCAGGAGTGTATAGACTATGCCATAAAGAACAGCTATACCATGAAGAACGCACACATAGATGTGCTGATACAGGAGCAGCAGGTGAAGCAGACAACGGCCGCAGCCCTGCCACATGTGAATGGCAAGATAGAAGTGAACAACTTCATCATACCACAGTATTCATATATCGGTGCAGGATCGTTCTCGATACCCGGTATACCCCCTCCGCCCAAAGACTCGTTGATGAGGGCGCAGTTCACCATACCCTATACGGCCAACCTTTCTGCATCGGCCTCGCAGATACTGTTCGATGGGAGTGTGCTGGTGGCCCTGCAGGCACGCAGAACGGTAATGGAAATGGCAAAAGCCACCGAGAGGCTCACAGAGGAAGAGATAAGGTACAATGTACTGAAGTCGTACAACTCGCTGGTGATAGCTTACAAGCAGTTCGACATCATCAAAGGATCGCTTACCCTTCTGCGCAGCATGGAGCATGACCTGGACCTGATGCGCCAGGCAGGATTTGCCGAGAAGATAGATATAGACAGAACAACTGTACAGGTGAACAACCTGGCTACTGACAGTCTGAGGGTGGCCAATAACCTGGTAGTGGCCGAGCAGGTACTGAAGTATACACTGGGTATGAACATCAATACGCCCATCGTGCTTACCGATACTGCTATAGGCAAGTTCCAGAACGATGCCCTGAAGCTGGTGGCGGCAGAGGAAGATATAACGCGTGTGCCACAGTACAATGTGCTGATGTCTGGCCTGAAGCTGAACGAGTACAACCTGAAACGCTATAAGCTTTCAGCCATTCCTACCCTTGCGGCAGTGTATATGCTCGGTGTCAACTCGGGTGCGTACTATGGCAAAGACCTTTTCGATGGAGATAGGTACAGAGACAACAACTACTCTATGGTGGGCCTGTCGTTGAACATCCCCATATTCAATGGCCTGTCCCGCCAGCACCAGGTCACAGAGGCCAGGCTGAACATAGAAAAGACCCGGAACAATATAGACAACTTCAAACTCGCGGTCAGCTTCCAGGCAGCTACTGCGCGTACCAGCCTGAAGAACGCACTGCTGCAGGTGCAGAGCCAGAAGCGCAACCTGGACCTGTCCGGCAACGTACTGGATCTGGCACAGAGGAAATACAAGGAAGGCGTAGGCAGCAACCTGGAAGTGACCAATGCCCAGACAGAGCTCATGCGTGCCCAATCCAACTATTTCTCTGCACTTATGGAAGTGGTCACAGCCGAGGCCGATCTGAAGAAAGCACTCGGTACACTGAAATGACCTGATAATACCTGACCGAAACAAACAAACACATACATAAAATACAAAACATACCATAAAATGAAACGTTCATATTTATTCCTGGTACCTGCTATAGTGCTCGCATCATGTGGTGGTGGTAGCAAAGACCCCGCAGCCGAGCTTGCAGCCCTCAAGAAACAACGCGCCGACATAGATGCCCAGATCACCAAGCTGGAGGCCGGCAAAAAAGAAAAGAATGCCAAGGTGACCCCTGTATCTGTATGGGAACTGAAGCCGGGTACATTCAATGCCTTTATAGAGGTGCAGTCGCAGATCACCGGAGACGAGGTGGTAAGCGCAGGCGCCCGCGCACAGGGTACCGTTACGCAGGTACTGGTGCATGTAGGCCAGCAGGTACGCAAGGGCCAGGTACTGGCCACCCTGGACAATGCCATACCCGACCAGCAGATAAAGGCCATGGAGCCCCAGATAGAGCTGGCAAAGGCCCTCTACGAAAAACAGCAGAAGCTGTGGCAGCAGAACATAGGCACAGAGGTGCAACTGATGTCGGCCAAGACGAACTATGAGAACCTGCTGAAACAGAAGGCCGTAGCACAGGCAGGCAAAGACCTTTACAATGTGGTATCGCCCATCAATGGTGTGGTGGATGCCGTGGGCATGAAGGTGGGCGACCAGAGCATGTTCTCCAGCATACGCATCGTGAACACCAGCAAGCTGAAGGCCGAGGCCAACCTTGGCGAGAACTACCTGGGCAAAGTGAACGTAGGCGACAAGGCCACCCTCATCTTCCCCGATATGAACGACTCGCTGAACACGAAGGTGTCCTACGTTTCCAGGGCGGTAGACCCGCTGTCTCGCGCTTTCATGGTAGAGATAAAGCTTGGCGACAACAAAAAGCTGCACCCAAATATGTCCTGCATATTGCGCATATCCAACTACGAGAACTCATCGGCCCTGGTGATACCCGTATCTGTGATACAGAAGACGGCCGAAGGCGAAATGGTATATGTGGTAGAGGGTAATACTGCACGCTCGGTGATAGTGAAGACCGGCCGCAACTCTAATGGCAAGGTAGAGGTGCTCTCTGGCCTGAAGGCCGGCGACAAAGTGGTAGTGGCGGGCTTCGAAGACCTGGACAGTGGCGAGACCGTATCCATACAGTAATTCACAGACCCTACCGATACACACGAAAGCAGGCCCCGGTATGCCCTCGCATGCCATGGGTATAGTGAGAAGTGGATGTATACCATTATATCATTCGTAGCACAACAACACTAAAATGAAAGACAAATTCAAAGAGTTCAAATTATCTAGCTGGGCGGTAGACAACCGTACGGCAGTATACTTCATCACCGTATTCATCACCCTCATAGGCCTGATGACATACATCAATCTCCCCAAGGAGCAGTTCCCCGAGATAAAGCTGCCACAGATCATTGTGCAGACGGTATATCCCGGTACATCGCCCGAGAATATGGAGAACCTGGTGACCAAGCCCATAGAAAAGCAGGTGAAGAACCTGACCGGCGTTAAGAAGGTGACCAGCAATTCGTTCCAGGATTACTCGGTAGTAATAGTAGAGTTCAACACCGATGTGAAGGTGGACAAGGCCAAGCAGGATGTGAAGGATGGTGTGGACAAGGCCAAGCAGGACCTGCCGCAGAACCTCCCCTTCCAGCCCGAGGTGAAGGATATAGACTTCTCGGAGTTCCCTATACTGAACGTGAACGTATCGGGCAACTATGACATGAACCGCCTGAAGAAATATGCCGATAAGGTAAAGGATGAGATAGAGGCGGTAAAAGAGATAAAGCGTGTAGACCTGGTAGGCGCGCCTGAACGCGAGATACAGATCAACGTAGACCTCTTCAAGATGCAGGCCGCAGGCCTCACTTTCGATGACATAGACCGCACAGTGGCCATGGAGAACATATCTATGACGGCCGGTGAGGTAGCCATGAACGACCAGAAGCGCATACTGAGTGTAAAGCATGAATTCAAGGCGGCCGATGAGATAGGCGACATCATAGTGAAGAACCAGCAGGGCAAAAGTGTATACATCAAAGACATAGCCACTGTCATAGACACATTTGTAGAGCAGAAGAGCTTCGCCCGCCTGGATGGTCAGAACGTGATAACGCTGAACGTCATAAAGGCCAGCGGCGCCAACCTCATAGAGGCGTCTGAGAAGATTGATGCCCTGGTGAAGAAGATGCAGCAGGAAGACCTACCCAAGGACCTCACCGTGGTAGTTACCGGCGATCAGTCAGAATCTACCAAGACGACGCTTACCGACCTGGTGAACACCATCATCATCGGCTTCATACTCGTTACGGTCATACTCATGTTCTTCATGGGTGTTACTAATGCCCTTTTTGTGGCCATGTCGGTACCGCTGTCCTGCGCCATCGCCTTCCTGGTGATGCCCGGCATCGGCTTCACGCTCAATATGATCGTGCTGTTCTCCTTCCTCCTGGCCCTGGGTATAGTGGTAGATGATGCGATAGTGGTGATAGAGAACACCCACCGTATCTTCGACAATGGTAAGCGAGATATAAAGACGGCGGCCAAGATGGCCACCGGCGAGGTGTTCCTGCCGGTGCTTACAGGTACCATCACTACCCTCATGCCCTTCATTCCGCTTGCGTTCTGGAAGGGTGTTATCGGTAGTTTCATGTTCTTCCTGCCTGTTACCCTCATCATCACCCTGCTGGCATCGCTGCTGGTGGCCTACCTCATCAACCCCGTGTTCGCTGTCAGCTTCATGAAGCCCGAGAGCCACGAGGAGCACCATGCAAGGCGCCGCTTTACCCGCAGGGACAGTGTGCTGCTGGTCATATTCCTGGCCATAGCGGCGCTCTTCTACCTGGGTGGTAGCATAGGTTTCGGCAATTTCATTATCACGCTGTATCTCTTCATACTGCTGGAGAAATATGTGCTCTCTAAATGGATACACGCTTTCCAGCACAAAGCATGGCCTGCCTTCCAGAACTGGTATACACGCTGGCTGGAGCGCGCCCTGAAAAGGCCGGGACTGGTGCTGCTGGTCACCATCATACTGTTCCCTATCTCCATTTTTACCTATACTATGAGGAGCCCGCCTTTCACCTTCTTCCCCTCTGCCGATCCCAACTTCGTATATGTATACCTGAACATGCCGATAGGTACCGATCAGAAGCATACCGACGAGGTGCTGCAGAAACTGGAGGCCAAGGTGTACAAGGCGCTGGATATGGACCTGGCCACAGGTAAGAAGAACCCCATAGTGAAGTCGGTGATATCGAACGTGACCGTAGGCGCTGTGGATCCCACTACCAACGAGATAGGCGATTTCCCCAACAAGGGTAAGATAACAGTGGCCTTCGTAGGCTTTGAAAAACGCCATGGTGTATCATCGGCCAAATACCTGGATGCCATACGCGCCGTAGTGCGCGAGTATCCCGGTGCCGAGGTGACAGTGGACAAGGAGCAGGGTGGACCGCCGCTGCCAAAGCCAGTAGTGGTAGAGCTGACAGGCGATAACCTGGATTCGCTCATAGCCACATCTGACAGGCTGAAGAAATACCTGGAAGACAAGCAGGTGCCGGGTGTGGAAGAGCTGCGCAGCGATTTCCAGGCCAACAAGCCCGAGATCATCTTCGACCTGGACCGCAACCGCATGAACAACGAGAGCATCAGCACTATGGCAGTGGCCGGCGCTATGAGAACTGCCGTGTTCGGTAAAGAGGTGTCCCGCTTCCGCGATGCCAATGACGATTACCCCATCTACCTGCGCTATTCATCAGAGCAGCGCCGCGATGTGGAGGCCCTGCGCAACATGCCTGTCATATACCGCGATATGGGTATGGGCGGTATGATACGCACTGTGCCTATCAGCTCCTTTGCCGATATACGCTACTCTACCACCTATGGCGGCATCAAGCGCAAGGACCAGAAACGTATCATAGCCCTCTCGTCCAACGTACTGTCGGGCTACGAAGAGAATGCTGTGGTTGAAGCCGTGAAACACGAGATAGCCAACTTCCATGCACCGTCGGGCATCACTATAGTGATGAGCGGCCAGCAGGAAGAGCAGGCAGAGACCATGAGCTTCCTTGGTACTGCCATGATGATAGCTCTTGGCCTTATAGTACTGCTGCTCATACTACAGTTCAACTCTATCAGCCGCATGGTCATCATCATGAGCGAGGTGATGTTCTCTATCACAGGTGTGCTGCTCGGTTATAGTATGTTCGGCAATACCTTCTCGCTGGTGATGAGCGGTATAGGTATAGTGGCCCTCGCCGGTATAGTGGTAAGGAACGGTATCCTCCTCGTAGAGTTCATGGATATGATGCTGCACGAAGGCATGAGTCCATACGAGGCCATAGTAGAGGCAGGCCGCACGCGTATGACGCCTGTACTGCTTACCGCTACTGCGGCCATACTGGGCCTCATACCGCTGGCAGTAGGTCTCAATATCGACTTCGCGGGCCTGTTCACGCATTTCAACCCGCATATCTTCTTCGGTGGCGATAGCAATGCTTTCTGGGCACCGCTGGCATGGACCATGATATATGGCCTCAGCTTCGCTACATTCCTCACGCTGATAGTAGTACCTGCTATGTGCCTGTTGAGCTTCCGTTTCAAAGACTGGGTAAAGCGTACAAGAGCAAAGATGAGTGCACGAATAGACGGGAAATAGACCAATAGATGAACCGTAAGAGGCTGCCCCATAAAGGCAGCCTCTTTTGTTTTGCCCTCCGGAGAATGTGGATAAAATGCGTTCCTGTGTTCGCCCTGCCCATTGCAGATACGCTACATTTGTACTCTTCATTACATAGTGCCGCATATCATCTCCTCCCCTCGGGGGAGGGACGGGAGGGGCTCTTCATTAGATAGTACATGGCCAAGACACGTTCAGCTTTTTTCTGCCAGCAATGCGGCTACGAAACTCCCAAGTGGACGGGCAAATGCCCATCTTGCGGGGCATGGAATTCCTTTGTGGAAGAGGTGGTGCAGCGCGAGGAAAAGGGCCGCCCCGATGTGGCCAGCTGGGACGATAAGGACACCCGCGACAAGCAGAAGGCCCATAAGCTGGATGATGTGGTGCAGGTACAGGAGGCCCGTTTCTACAGCCCCGATAGCGAGCTGAACCGGGTGATGGGTGGTGGCATAGTGCCCGGCTCGGTGACCCTCATAGCAGGCGATCCGGGTATAGGTAAAAGTACCCTCTTCCTGCAGTGCGCCCTGCAGTGGAAGACCATCACCACGCTTTATGTATCGGGCGAGGAGAGTGCCCAGCAGATAAAGCTGCGAGCCGACCGCCTGGGCATCCGCAATAACAACCTCTACCTGCTGACCGCTACAGATACGGCTACCCTATTTGCCGAGGTAAAGAAGGTAAAGCCCAACCTGCTGATAATAGATTCTATACAAACGCTTGAGTCGCCCTATGTAGAGTCTGCTGCAGGCAGTGTATCGCAGGTGCGCGAATGTGCTGCCGAATTGCAGCGGTTCGCCAAGGCCAGCAATATACCTGTATGCATCATAGGCCATATCACCAAGGATGGTGCCATAGCAGGTCCCAAGGTGCTGGAGCATATGGTAGATACCGTATTGCAGTTCGAGGGCGACAGGCACTACGCCTACCGCATACTGCGCACCCTCAAGAACCGCTTCGGCTCTACCGCCGAGTTGGGTATATACGAAATGGTGCAGCAGGGCATGCGCCCCGTTTCCAACCCTTCCGAGATACTGCTCTCCCAGCACGATGAGCCCATCAGCGGCATAGCCATTGCCGCCACCATGGAGGCCTCTCGCCCACTGATGATAGAGGTACAGGCCCTTGTAACACAGGCCGTATATGGTACACCACAGCGCACCGTAAGCGGTATGGACCTGCGCCGCCTGCAACTGCTGCTGGCCGTGCTGGAGAAACGCGGTGGCTTCCACTTCGGCGCAAAAGATGTCTTTGTAAATATAGCCGGAGGTATCAAGGTAGAGGACCCCTCTATAGAGCTGGCCGTGGTGTGCGCCCTGCTATCATCGTACGAGGATAAGGCGCTGCCATCTAACATATGCCTGGTAGGCGAGATAGGCCTCAGTGGCGAGATACGCGCTGTGAACCGCATAGACCAGCGCATAGCCGAGGCCGACAAACTAGGCATGGATGTCATCTTCATTCCCAAGGCCAATGCCAAAGGGCTCAATACTGCCAGCTATAAGATACAGGTAAAGACCGTGAATAAGGTAGAAGATGTCTACCGCCTCCTTTTCTGACCGTTTTTTCCATTTTTCTCTTCACTGTATCGGTGCTGTCATATCGTGATGCGATAGGTATATTAACATAAATAATGTTATTCTTGTTGCTATATTATCTCGTCATAGTATATATTTGAGTATTGGAAAACCTCGAAAGAGGAGATCTTTCACCTAAAATATACCTTTATGAAAAGCAACTTTCCCACAGTTGGCTACGGGCATGTATTTGCCCGCTCAGGAAAATCTCTCAGGTCAGGCATCCTGCTGGCCACAGCCCTTGTGCTTGGCAACATTGCATCTGCCCAATGCTCTGTCGATCCCATTACGGGCACCACATCGGTATGCGTCAGCGCTACCACTACGCTCAACTGCGCTACACCCGGCGGCACATGGTCGTCAGACAATGACTTCATTGCCAGTGTCGATGCCTCGGGCGTGGTAAGCGGCGGCTGGATAGCCGGTACGGCCACCATCAGCTATGGCGTGAGCACAGGCTGCGGCATGGTCTATTCTACAACCGTCGTTACCGTAGAAGAACCTGCGTACATCCTTGTTGGTACCACCACTTCTCTTAGCCCCGCCAATGTATGCATAGGTGGCAACAATACACTCTCCGGCAATGTGCCCGGCGGTACATGGTCGTCTGCCAATTCTTCTATCGCCACAGTGGGTAGCAGCACCGGCATCGTCACCGGTGTAGATGGCGGTACGGTCAATATCACTTACCATGCAGGCAATTCCTGTGGCTCTACACCTGTGGTGCAGAATATGCTGGTAGAGGAACCTGTCATAGGGGGCAGCGAGTTCGCCTTCTGCCCGGGCAGTAACAGAAGCTATTATAATGTAGGTACGGGTATAGAAGCTACATGGTCATCAAGCGCACCTGCGGTGGCTGACTTCGCTTTCTTTAGCATAGGTTACCTGAGCGCTGTCAGTGCAGGCACGGCCACCATCACGCTTACTACAGACTTCGGCTGTACGGCCACTAAGGTGGTGACCGTAGATGCCAATCCCGTTGTGCCGCCCATAACAGGTGCATCATCGGTATGTGTGGGCAGCTCCATCACACTCGCCGACAGTGAAGAGGGTGGTGAATGGACCTCTTCCAATACCGGCGTAACCACTGTAGACCTTTATACCGGCGAGGTGACGGGTGTAGCCGCAGGCACTGCCAATATCACTTACTTCGTTGCGCATGAATGTGTCACTACACCTGCGGTAAAGACCGTTACTGTAAATGCCAATAGTACACCTGCAGCCATCACAGGCACTGCCACGGTATGTGTGGGCAGCACTACATCACTTTCGCATAGCGCACCGGGCGGCACATGGTCTTCGGGCAATGCTTCTGTGGCCACAGTAGGCAGCACAGGTATAGTTAGCGGTGTGGCGGCAGGCACAGCCACCATCAGCTATGCCATAGCCGATGTGTGTGGCACAGTATACGCCACAAAGACAGCCACTGTAAATGCCATTCCCGCATCTATCAGCGGTATAGCTACGGTATGTGTGGGTGGTACGCTCTCATTGTCCAGCGCCACAGGCGGTGGCACATGGGCCAGCAGCAATGGTAGTGTGGCCACTATAGGTACATCGGGTACACTCGCTGCTACAGGCGCGGGTACTGCCACCATCAGCTATACAGTTAGTGGTTGTGTACGCACTGCATCTGTGAATGTGAGCGCAGCGGTAGCAGCTATCACAGGCACTGCTGCCGTGTGCAATGGTACAGGGTCTACACTGGCATGCAGCACGGGAAGCGGTACATGGAGCAGCAGCGCTACAGGCGTTGCCACCGTAGGCTCCGGTACAGGTGTGGTAAGCAGCGTTAGCGCAGGTACTACCACCATTAGCTACAGGGTAAATGCAGGTTGCATCAGCACCCGCGTATATACGGTCAATGTTCAGCCGGGTACTATATCCGGTTCGTCGCTGGTCATAGGTTCTACTACGCTCTCCTGCAGCCCATCGGGTGGCACATGGAGCAGCAGCAATACTGCCCGCGCCACCGTAAATAGCTCTGGCGTGGTCACAGCGGTAAGCAGCGGCTCGGCAGTTATCACCTACCAGTTCAGCACAGGGTGCAGGTCTACCAAGAACATCTCCTGCCTTGCCCTGAGGCCGGGTGCCGATGCCGAAGAGAACACTATCCCTCAGCCGGTGCAGGTATCGGTATTCCCCAATCCTACACATGGAGCCATTACGGTAGAAAGCCCTGTTGCAGGTACATTCAGTATATATGCACTGGACGGCCGCATGGTGGCCCAGCACACCATAGATGCCCTACACCAGGCAGTATCTCTGCCACAGGGTCTTGCAGCGGCCACATACCTCTGCCGCTTCATAGGCAATGATGGTTCTGTATACACTACAAGGCTTGTTTACGAACCATAATAGTTCCAAACTATAGCAATGAAAAAGCTCCCGTGATGAACGGGAGCTTTTTCATTGTCTTGCCTTACACCGTCCGCTCTTTTGGGGAGGACAGGGGAGTGGTCCTATATACCGTTATGGGTAGGTGCCTGCCTTTGCTGGCTCCTCTTTTCTTCCAGTTCTTCCTCGCGTACCTGCTCCTTGTCGTAGGCGCGTATTATCTGTTTCACCAGGCGGTGGCGCACCACATCAGCCTCATCGAGCTGTATGTGTGC
The DNA here is from genome assembly GCF_039540515.1 of Nemorincola caseinilytica. Lineage (NCBI taxonomy): Bacteria > Pseudomonadati > Bacteroidota > Chitinophagia > Chitinophagales > Chitinophagaceae > Nemorincola > Nemorincola caseinilytica. The sequence continues at coordinate 92,180 of NZ_BAABFA010000011.1, forward strand.
TATGCCATCTATGTTCTGCAATATGCGCGATGCCTTCAGCAGGCCCGACCGCTGGTTCTTCGGCAGGTCCACCTGCGACAGGTCGCCGGTGATGATTGCCTTTGCCGATGCGCCTATACGCGTCAGGAACATCTTCAGTTGCAGGTCTGTAGCGTTCTGTGCCTCATCCAGTATTATGTAGGCGTTATCCAGCGTACGACCGCGCATATATGCCAGCGGGGCTATCTCTATTATACGGTTGGCCATATAGTAGTTCAGCTTGTCGCTGGGTATCATGTCGTCCAGCGCGTCGTACAGCGGCCTCAGATAAGGATCTATCTTCTCCTTCAGGTCGCCGGGCAGAAAGCCCAGGCTTTCGCCTGCCTCTACCGCCGGGCGCGTCAGTATTATCTTACGCACGGCCTTGTTCTTCAGTGCGCGTACGGCCAGCGCTACCGCCGTATAGGTCTTACCTGTACCGGCAGGCCCCAGCGCAAAGATGATATCGTTCTTTTCCGATACCTGCGACATCAGCTGCTGGTTCTTGGTCTTGGCCCTTATTACGCGGCCATTCGGCCCAAATACCAGTATGTCGTTCGTAGCAGGGTCTTCCGTTATGGGTTCCTGTTCCTCATCGCCCAGTATGCGTGCAAAATAGTTCTCCGACAGGTGCCCATTGCGCTCCAGGTATTGTATCACCTGGCTTATTTTGGATTGCGCATTGGCCACCTCGTCGGGCTGGCCGGTTATCTTTATCTGAGATCCCCTGGAGAGCAGCTTCAGCAATGGGAATTTACGCTTCAGTATCTCAAATTTGCTGTTGTTGACCCCGAAGAATTCTATGGGGTTCACGGTTTCGAGGTTAATGATGGCTTCTGTCAAGGTGCTTGGTTTTAAAGGTCAGTAGATAATATTAAAACTACAAATTGCGTACCAGTAATGACATTAAGACTCTGTTAAATGCTACAGCGTCCGTTAACCTCGTGACACTCAGCTATATCCTGTAGTCGCCCGCCTTGAATTCCTCCAGTCGTGCGGCCACGGTGGGGTTGCTCAGTGCGAATATTCTTGCACACAATACTGCCGCATTGCGCGCGCCTGCCTTGCCTACTGCCAGTGTACCTACGGGCAGACCGGCGGGCATCTGCACTATGCTGTACAGTGCGTCTATGCCACCTGGAAGGCCACCATCAAGCGGCACACCCAGTACAGGCAGCGATGTGTAGGCAGCGCATACGCCGGGCAATGCTGCGGCCATACCTGCTGCGGCTATCACTGCGCCATAGCCGTTGTCCTTGGCGTTCACGATGATGTCCCTTACTTTGTCGGGGTTGCGGTGGGCCGATGCCACTACCATGTTGTTCTCAATGCCGAACCATGTAAGCCAATTGCTGCTTTCCTGCATTACTGCTTCGTCGGTCTTAGACCCCATGATGATCAGTACTTTCATTGTCTGTTCTTTTATTATTTGAATGTGAAATTAGATATATCATATGATAAAGATCAGGCAGAATTATCCACCCTTCTTTATAACTTTTTTCATGTTATGTGTATGGCGGGGAATGTATATCTCTCCTTTACTCATTGCCCAGTGCCTGTATGGCGCACCATGCCATCATGCCCATACCGGTCTCCATAGATGGCTCGTTTATGTCGAAGCGCGGGTTGTGTACCGGCGCCAGGAATTCCTTGTCATCCCTGTTGGTGCCTATACGGAAGAAGCAGCCCGGCATATGCAAGGTATAGAAGCTGAAATCCTCGGCCGCCATGCGCATATCCAGTTCATGTACGTTCTCCTTGCCCATATAGTCCTCGGCCCACTTTGTGGCTTTTTGTGTCAGCGGTACATCGTTGAAGAGCATGGGGTAGCCTATGGGTATCTCTACTGTGGCCTTGGCGCCATAGGCAGCGCAGGTCTGCTCGGTAAAGTCCTTTATCAGCTTGTGTGCCTCGTAGCGCCACTTTTCATCCATAGCGCGGAAGGTGCCCAGTATCTCTACCTTGCCCGGTATCACATTGGTGGCAAAGCCGCCTGCTATGCGGCCAAAGGTGAGTACCGATGGTATCAGGGGGTTGCTCCTGCGCGATATCACCTGCTGCAGCCCTGTTATCACCAGTGCCGATATGGCTATGGGGTCTACCGTCTGGTGGGGTAGTGCGGCATGGCCGCCCTTGCCCTCTATGGTTATATATATCTCATCGGCGCTGGCCATATACTGCCCCGCGCGAAAGCCCGTAGTGCCCGTGGGCATGTGCGGGTATACATGCAGCGCAAAGATGGCATCGGGCCGTGGGGCCTCTAGTGCACCATCGGCTATCATCAGGCTTGCCCCGCCGGGGTGTTTCTCCTCTCCCGGCTGAAATATCAGCTTCACGGTTCCCTCCCACTCATCGCGCAGGTGGTGCAGTATGTGTGCCGCACCCAGCAGGCAGCTCGTATGCACATCATGGCCGCAGGCATGCATCACGCCTGCGTTCTGCGACCGGTATTCGGTTTCGTTCTCTTCCTGTATAGGCAGAGCGTCCATATCGGCGCGCAGGGCTATGCAGCGCTTGCCGGGGTTGCGGCCCTTTATCAGGGCCACTATACCTGTACCGGCCACGGTGCGACGGTCGGTGATGCCTAACTTGTCCAGGCAGGCGGCCACATATGCCGATGTCTCATGCTCCTGGAACGATAGCTCGGGGTGCGAGTGTATGTGATGGCGTATGGTCTGCACTTCCGGGTAATATTCGGCAGCCTTGGCCTGTATTTTTTCTTTTATGGTCATGGTAGAAAAATGAGGAAGGCAAAGGTAAATATGTTCTTCCTGCGCACTTCGTATTTTTTGCATCTACCACACATTTCACATCTCATCTCCTCCCCTCGGGGGAGGTTGGGAGGGGCTATCCAATGTTATCTTTTTGCATTATGCAAATACTTAACATTATCTAATTGTTAAGTTTCAGTAACTTTATCTTAGCAGCAACACCGATGACATTCCGGGTAGCCATATTCCTCTTTCTTTTGCTGGTAGCAGGCCATGCTGCCGGTGCAAAGAGCGTACCCGTCAATACCATCCGTTTCGACTTCTATGGCGATACCATCTCCCTCAGCGACCTGGATGCACATTTGGTAGATACACAAGAGCCACTCACTCAGCAAAATGTAACGGCTTTTTACGAAGAGATGAACAATGCGGGTTTCGATGCCGTAGTGGCATCGCTGCTGCGCTACAAGCAGCAGCACAGACCCGATGACTGGATCTACTACCAGCTCATACGCCGCACAGCGCAGTACCTGAGCCCCAAGGATGATAACTATCACCGCTACACCCTGTACAAATGGTATTTCCTGGCAAAGACCGGTTATGATGCCACCCTGACCGTAGCCGGAGACCGGCTGCTTTTCTATGTACAGTGCGATGAGAATATCTACGACATACCCTCGCACATGCGCAATGGCAGGCAGTATGTATGCCTTAATTACCATGACTATAATGGCATAGACCTTGCCAATACCAGGTTCACCGTGCTGGATATACGGGTACCCGAGGCGCAGCACGGCTTTTCGTACAAGCTGACCCGAATGCCCGAGTTCAGTACCGGCGACTACGAAGAGAAAGAGCTTTCATTCGACCACAAGAACACCCGGTACACCTTTAAGGTAAAACTGAATACCAAGGTGAAGAACATCTTCACCAATTATCCTGTGGCCGATTACCAGTTGTATTTCAATACACCCCTCAGCAGCGAGACATATAACTCCCTGATACCGCAGCTAAAAGAGAGCGTATATAGCATGGGTACGCGCGAAGGGGTGGACTATCTTATGCGCTTCACCCGTTATGCATTTCTATACAAGCCCGATGGCGAACATTTCGGTAAGGAAAAACGCCTGCTGCCCGAGCAGACCCTGCTTTACGAAGGCAGCGACTGCGAAGACCGTGCTGCACTGTTCTTTTACCTGGTAAAGGAGATATATGCTCTGCCTATGATAGTGCTTGCCTATCCCGGGCATGTGAGCATAGCCGTGAAGTTCGATAAGCCCATAGGTACGCCCATCATCTATAATGGCGAAAAATACTCCCTGTGCGAGCCCACCCCACAAAGGGGTGATGTACCCATAGGCGCCATGCCCCGTGAGCTGCGCAGCGAGCCATACGAGGTGGCCCTTGTTTACGATCCCAAATAATGTTCTGTGCTATTGCTGTGCTGCTAATGCATACATCCCGTATACATCTGCGCCTCCCTTACAAATATCTTGGGGGCATGTGGCGCTATAAGTGCCCGTAACGAATCGGCGCTGGCGCGTGTCTCGTATTGCCCTGCTACCAGCGCTATGTTGTCTTCGGTGGTCCCTGTATTATCATATAGCGAGTAATATTCCAGGCTCAGGCTGGTGCCTGCCGTCCGGCGCGGGTAGTAGTCGCCACGGTACATCTCGTCCTCATCATCCTCGGCCAACACTATCTTGTTCTTCTGCTCGTCATAGTGCCTTCTCATGGTATCTACTACGATTCCGGTGGCCTTGTGCAGTGCATACATAGAGCGCTGTAGTATGTAGTAGTCCTTGGCAGTATCGGCCACTACTATATATAGTGTCTCATATTCGGTATCTGTGTCGTATACCTCGTCTGTTACCCGCATGGTATCTGCTATAGCAATAGCCGTATCCCGGGCAGCAGGTATGTTGTCCTGCGCAGCAGGGCCGCAGGCCACTATGGCTATGCTGGCTATTAGCCATATATATATCGCCGAAAGGTAGTTGCTCTTGCGCATCATGGTATGCCTACGGTTTCTTCGGTAGCGTTCGTTGTGTCTCCATCGTATAGTTTCCACTTGCGGGCCAGTTCGTCCCATCGTTCCGGCGGTAATTGTGCTGTGCCGTTGTAAAGGCCTGCATTATTGCGCTGGCGAAATGCCTCGTACAGTGTAATGGCACATGCCACCGATATGTTCAGCGACTGCACCATACCCATTTGCGGAATGATGAAATTGCCATCGCAATGTGCCAGGCACTCTTCTGTGACCCCATCTTTCTCATTGCCGAAGACAAGGGCTATGCGCTGCACCAGGTCCATTTCGTATAGCGAGCAGGAGCTTACGCCCAGGTGCGTGGCATATACCTTATCGCACACCTGGCGCACTGCTGCCATGCAGGCATCCGTATCGGTGAACTGGCGCACGGTAAGCCAGCCCAGTGCGCTTGCCGAACTGGTCTTTGCGAACTTCTTGTGGCGGGGAATACGGTTGTTCAGCACGAAAATGTCCTGCACACCCACCGCATCGCAGGTACGCATCACCGCCGATATATTGTGCGGGTCGTTCACATTTTCCATCACTACCACAAGCCCGTTCTGGCGGCGGTTCAGCACTTTTTTTATTTTGGCTTCCCTCTCAGGTGTCATAGGTGGCAAAGGTCTGCAATACCGCCGAACAAACAAACCGTCCTAGCTGCCTGTCTACCTACCTGTTTCAGCAGGGTATAACCTATCATTTTTCAATTATCGCGCCATCTACATCAACTATAAGTTGTGTTGATATGTAATTTCGATAAATGTATTTCCTTACATCCCCGATATTTGATAGCTTCGCCCCTGAAAGGAAATGATACATGAGCGACATTCGTAATAATTGGAACCGGGAAGAGATCCGTGCCATCTATGAAAGGCCACTGCTGCAATTGGTACTCGATGCTGCCGATATGCACCGCAGGCACCACAAATTCGGTGAAGTACAGATCAGCAGCCTGTTGTCCATTAAGACCGGAGGCTGTTCCGAGGATTGTGCCTACTGCCCGCAGGCGGCGCGTTTCCATACCGATGTAAAGGTACATGCCCTGATGAAGACCGATGAGGTGGTGAATGCTGCAAAGAACGCCAAGGCCGGTGGCGCATCGCGTTTCTGCATGGGCGCTGCGTGGCGCGAAGTGCGTGACAACCGCGATTTCGACCGTGTGATAGATATGGTGAAGGCCGTGAACGAGCTGGATATGGAGGTATGCTGCACACTGGGCATGCTTACCCCCCAGCAGGCCGATCGCCTGGCCGAGGCCGGCCTGTATGCATACAATCATAACGTAGATACTTCAGAAGAACATTATAACGAGGTGATAACCACCCGCACATACGACGACCGCCTCAATACACTGAACAATGTGCGCAAGGCAGGTATATCGGTATGCAGCGGCGGTATCATAGGCCTGGGAGAGACCGACGAAGACCGCATAGGTATGCTTCATACACTGTCCAACCTGCCACAGCATCCCGAATCGGTGCCCATAAACGTACTGGTGCCCGTAGCCGGTACGCCGCTGGCCAATAACGGCCGTGTACCCTTCGACGAACTGGTGCGCATGATAGCCACCGCACGCATAGTGATGCCGGCATCGGCCGTGCGCCTCTCTGCAGGCAGGCTGGAGCTTTCAGTTTCGGAGCAGGCCATGTGCTTCCTGGCAGGCGCCAATTCCATATTCGCAGGAGACAAGCTGCTCACTACGCCCAATCCCGAGTACAATGCCGATATGGATATGTTCCGTATGCTGGGCCTCACACCCAAGGCTGCTTTTGCCGATGGCCACCCACAGGCCCGCAAGAACGTGATGGAGCATGAACCGTGCTGAGTCATACCTTTCGGCCCGGCTCCAGGAAAGGGCTGACGCAGGCAACCTGCGCCGGCTGCCGGCCATACATGCGGGTGTAGACCTCTGTTCCAACGACTACCTGGGTATAGCTACCCATGGCCTGCCGCAGGCCTTCATGCCGTATGACCCGGGTACGGGCGCCACAGGATCGCGCCTCATATCGGGCAATAGTGCGTTTGCTGAGGAGACAGAGACCTTTATCGCGGCTTTTCATAGCGCAGAGGCTGCGCTTATTTTCAATTCCGGTTACGATGCCAATACCGGCCTGCTGTCCGCCATCGCAGGCCGCGATACTGTTTTCATTTATGACGAGCTGTGCCATGCCAGCATCATAGATGGTATGCGCCTTTCCCTGTGCAGGCACAAATACCGTTTTGCTCACAACGACCTTGTGCAACTGGAAGAGCTGTTACAAAAGCACTCCACAGCAGGGCAGGTGATAGTAGTGGTAGAGTCGGTATACTCTATGGATGGCGATACCGCACCGCTTGCTGCCATTGCAGACCTTTGCGATAGCTACGAAGCCCAGCTAGTGGTAGACGAGGCACATGCTACGGGTGTCATAGGCCCTCGTGGTGAGGGTCTTGTATGCGCTCTTGGTCTGCACGAAAGGGTCTTTGCCCGGGTACATACCTTTGGCAAGGCGCTGGGCTGCCATGGCGCTGCCATAGTAGGCAGTGCCGTGCTCAGGCAGTACCTCATCAATTTCGCACGCTCTTTCATATACACTACGGCATTGCCGCCACATGCCATATCGGTCATCGGTGCGGTATACCGCTACCTGGCATCGCCGGGGTTCAGCAATGCGGCTTTGCATGATAATATCGCTTACTTCCATCGGCAGGCAGATGAGACAGGTATACCCGGCCTTTTGCCCGGTGCATCTGCCATACAGGCAGTGGTGACAGGTGGCAACGAGCCTACCCGGCAGCTGGCCGCAGCATTGCGCGATGCAGGCCTGCTGGTACACCCTATATTGCACCCCACAGTGCCATTGGGTATGGAGCGGCTGCGCATATGCCTGCATAGCTTCAATACCCTGCAAGAGATAGACCTGCTGGTAAAAACACTGCAACAATGGGCCGGAAAATAGAGAATGCCATAGCCGTGGTCGGTATACATACCGGCATAGGTAAGACCATAGTATCGGCGGTACTGACACAGGCCCTCGATGCCGACTACTGGAAACCCATACAGGCAGGTACCGACGACCGCGATATGCTCACCGTGCAGCGGCTCATTGCCAAGGGCGCCGCACGCGTACACCCCGAGGCCATACTGTTGAAAATGCCAGCCTCGCCACATGTGGCAGCAGCAGCAGAGGGCATACAAATAGATCATACCACCTTTCAAAGGCCTGCCACCGACAGGCCGCTCATAGTAGAGACCGCCGGAGGTGTGCTCTCGCCGGTATCGGCCAGCCATACCGTTGCCGATCTTGTTGCTTACTATGGTCTGCCCACCATTTTGGTGTCGCAAAACTACCTTGGCAGTATCAATCATACACTTAGTGCCATAGAATGCCTGAGGAGTAGGGGTATCCTTATTTTAGGGATCATTATAAGTGGAGAAAAAAATGATATGTCTGAAGGTTTTATATCTAATTACAGCAAAGTACCCGTTCTTGCCCATGTGCCCGTTCTCAATACGACCAACAATACCGATGTTATTAATACTGCAAATAATATTTCCTCCTCTTTGCATGTTATCAGGCAGGTTTTAGGCACCGCCAATCGGTAATATTGTTGTTTTATCTCTATCGTAGTCATTTATAACCACCTGTAACGAAGATCTGGCATAATGTTTGTGACAACTAAAATGGATATTTCCATCAGGCAGAATTTATTCTCAGAAAGATCTATAATTGTAAATTGCACAGGATATTGAATACTATTACAACAATAATGAAAAGAACCCTACTGGCCTTTTTGCTGTTCACCGCCGTTCTTTGCCCGGGCATAGCCTCAGCGCAGGGGTGGCAGTGGGGTAAGACGGCCGAAATATGCAAGCCCTATGCCAGCGCTGCCTCTTCGGCACACGCATGGCCCATGGCCACCGATGCCGATGGCAACGTGTATGTAGCCATGTGGAGCAGCTTCGACTCCATAGGCTCTGCTGCATTCACCTCGCACAGTTCCATATACCAAACGCAGGTAATACTTACCAAATACGATAATGCAGGCAATGTTATCTGGAGCCGCTCCAGCACATCGGGCAATACCATGCCGATGGATATAACAGTAGATGCTAATAGCAACGTTTTCTTGTATGGCTATTTCTCCGGCGACGAGGTGAAGTTCGGCGCCCAGACCATAGTGCGTACTGCTGCTATGGGTAGCAATACCACTTACGTTATCAAATACGATAAGGAAGGTACCTTTCAGTGGAAGGTAAATGCCGGTACCGTGAGCCTGAACACCGAAAAACAATCGGCCGGCAGCATAGCCGCCGATGACCAGGGCAATGTGTACGCTGCTGCCACCTACTACAGTACTGTGAAGATAGGCACCTATACACTCGCCAACAGCGGTTCGGAAGATATATCAGTGGCCAAGTACAGCCCCGCCGGTGCCCTTATATGGGCAAAACGTTTCGGCGGCATAGGGTACGACAGGGTATCGTCCATCACCGTTAACAAGAACAATAAGATACTGCTGGCAGGCGAGTTCTCCTCGCCCTCTATGGCCTTCGGTTCTACCAGCCTCTCTTTTTCTGCTTCCTGTGCCTCTTCGGGCTACTCCTGCTTCAACATATATATAGCGCAGCTGGGTACCGATGGCTCTGTGGCCTGGGCGCGCCAGTCGCAGGGCAACAGCAGGGTGATGAGCATTGTCACCGATAGTCTCAACGACATTTACATTGGCGGCAGCCTGCTGGATGATATGGTGAGCTTCGGCGGTCATAGCATAGCAGATGGCCATAACGACCCCTTCCTGGCCAAATATTCCAGCACAGGTGATGTGATCCGTGTAATACCCTTTACGCAGACAATGCCTGTAGAGAGGCCCCATGCCATATGGGATGTGGCCATAGATGCCTGCAACAACGTATGGGTATCGGGTGGTATGGATACCCTCTTTGGCAATGGTGTCTACGTTGATACTTCTATCATTCTTCCCGTACCGCAGACCGGTATCGATCCGCTTTATATCGTTTCCTATACTCCTTCGGGCCTCCTCAATGACTATGCGGTGCTTTCCTCCGGCGGCCTCAGCAATTCCGGCCTTGCTGCCGACAGGCAGGGTACCATATTCCTCTGTGGCTATTACAATGCAGCTACTACCATGTATATGGGCGCCGACTCGCTCGCTGCCGTTGCCGATGTGTACAGGAACTTTTTCGTAGGCAGGTACAGGCCGCTCAGAAGCTGCATTGCCAATAGCGTTACCAGCTTTGCAGGTACAGAAACGCTGGATGTGTACCCAAACCCTACCAGTGGTAACATTTACCTCAGCGCTGCTGCCCCCATCGGCAATGTGACCATCACCGATATGCTGGGCCGCACAGTGCTCACTGCCACATATGCTGCTACGGCCGCCAGCATACAGGTGGACAATCTTGCCCCCGGCATGTACCTGTTGCGTACCGGCAATGGCCAGGTACACAAGCTGGTAAAGGAATAGCGAACTGTTTCTCCTGAATAACCACCCCATATCTCTTTTGCTCACAGAAAGAAGGTTAATTCTTTCATCCTGCCGTTGTTATGCAGGCCATACTTGTGGCGGGTTGTGACACATATACTAACTTCGCACCCATGTTGCAGCAATATTGTGCGTCCCTTACCAGTTACAGGCGTTTGCCCACCCGCGAGGTGCGCATAGGCGACCTTGCCATAGGCAATGGCAACCCCATTCGCATACAAACCATGACCACTACCGATACCATGGATACCATGGGTACCGTAGAGCAGACCATACGTTGTATAGAGGCCGGTGCCGAGCTGGTGCGTATCACTGCCCCCAGCAAAAAAGAGGCGGAGAACCTGCTGGTGATAAAGAACGAGCTGCGTGCCCGGGGCTATACCACTCCCCTTGTGGCCGATATACATTTTACCCCCAATGCCGCCGAGATAGCTGCCCGCATAGTAGAGAAGGTAAGGGTGAACCCCGGCAACTACATAGACAAGAAGAAGTTTGACATAATAGACTATACCGATGCCGAATATGCGGCAGAGGTAATGCGTATCCGCGAGCGCTTCACGCCCCTGGTGCGCATATGCAAAGAGTATGGCACTGCCATGCGCATAGGTACAAATCATGGCTCACTTAGCGATCGTATCATGAGCCGCTATGGCGATACGCCCATAGGCATGGTAGAGAGCGCTATGGAGTTCCTGCGTATAGCGCGCGGCGAAAGCTACCACCAGGTAGTGCTTAGCATGAAGAGCAGCAACCCGCTGGTGATGGTGCAGGCATACCGCCTGCTGGTGCAGAAGATGGATGAGGAGTTCGGCGAGTGCTACCCGCTGCACCTGGGTGTTACCGAGGCCGGCGATGGAGAGGATGGCCGCATAAAAAGCGCCATAGGTATAGGCACCCTGCTGGAAGACGGCATAGGCGATACCATTCGCGTATCGCTTACCGAGGATCCTGAGTTCGAGATACCTGTATGCCGCGATATAGTAAGGCGATACACCGGAAGGGATAATGAACCTGTAAAGCAGGAACGGATAGTACTACCTTACGATCCCTTTGCATACCAGCGCAGGCATACGGCATCGGTACACAATATAGGTGCTGCGCATGTGCCTGTGGTCATAGCCGATCACAGGGGCGAACCCACTACCGACCCTGCAGTACTGGAGCCCATAGGCTACCGCTACCATGCCGCCACCGATAAATGGACCATCAGCGATGCCGCTGCCGATCTTATCTATACCGGAGACGGTATATTCGGTTTCTCGCTGCCCGGCACGCTGCAGGTAATATGCGATCATGCCATATGGCATACCGTTGCCGACAAGAGCAAATATCATCCCCTGCTGTCGCAGAACGAATATGTGAGCAATGGCGCGCCACAGGACGCTGCCATCACCTTTGTGATGACGGATGTGCTGACCCCGCACGAAGCGCTTGCAGAGAAGCTGAAGAGTGATAGCAGTGTAGTACTGGTCACGGCCATAGAACCTATACCATCATCACTTACAAGGGTACGCAACTATCTGTCGGCGCTTATGGCAGCCGGGGTGCAATGCCCTGTGGTGCTGCGTACCGAAAGCAGGCACAGTACGGTAGATGAGCAGCTCATACATTTTGCTACAGAAGCCGGCGGCCTGCTGCTGGATGGTCTTGGCGATGGCATATGGCTTACCAACCGCAATGCCAGCCTGCAGAACACCAAGATGAGCGGCCGCACCTACCTGGAAGTAAAGAGCAATGCCCAATTCCTGAACAATACTGCGTTCTCTATACTGCAGGCCACGCGTACCCGCATCAGCAAGACCGAGTACATAAGCTGCCCCAGCTGCGGCCGCACACTGTTCGACCTGCAGGAGACAACGGCCAAGATACGCGCGGCCACACACCACCTGAAGGGTGTGAAGATCGCCATCATGGGCTGTATAGTGAATGGTCCCGGCGAAATGGCCGATGCCGATTTTGGCTATGTAGGCAGTGGCCCTGGCAAGATAACGCTCTATAAGGGCAAAGAAGTGGTGAAGCGCAACGTGCCCAGCGATATAGCCGTGAACGAGCTGATAACCCTACTGAAGGAGAACGATGCCTGGGTAGATGTGCCTGTGAATTAATGATATGGGGAGTAAAGCAAGCTATTAGTGCTTCACGGGAGCCGAATTAGCAGCGGGCTGGCCATTGCCCCACCTGGGTGTATAGTTCTTCGAATATTCATCGAACGAGCGGCGCCTGTACATATTATCGCCAAAGTATGTAAGGAATATCTCCATCTGCTGCACGCTCTGGTAGCCGGGTATGGGTGTTGGCGACTGGAAGTTCTCTAGCATGAACACTGTTTGCGGGTATGACATCTGGCCTTTCATCAGCTCTATCGCAAAGCCATTGGCCTTGTACTGTGGTGCAAAGAAAAAATCCTTGCCCTGGAAGTGTATGGTGTCCTGCCGCTCTGCATCGAACTTCACGGCATAGAAATTATTGTTGATGTATTTTACCAGTGCGGGGTTGGTATATGTGTCGGCATCCATTTTCTTGCACCAGCCACACCAACCGGTATACATGTCTATCAGTACCTTTTTGGGGGCCTGCTGCATTTTCATTTGCAGCTCCTCTATCGATGTTATCCAGTGTATCTCTTCAGCGGGTGCAGCTACAGGCGGATCTTTTTTGGCCATCATTGCCGGGCACATGGCGAACATCAGCAGAGCAAGCATCACAAGGCGTTTCATATACGAGTATTTTGATGAAACAAATTTACAAATAATCCATGTAGTTTTGCCTCGGGGTCACATTTTATGATAAAGATAGCAGTAGGGGTAACAGGCGCCAGCGGAGCCATATATGCAAAAATGCTGCTGGCCAGCCTGCAGGAAAGAAAAGATGTGGAAGTGGCTCTGGTAATGAGCGATAATGCCGCTACCGTATGGCAGCACGAGCTGGGCGATGACGATCATGAGCACCTCCCGTTCCCTGTTTGGGGCAAGAACGATTTCATGGCGCCCTTTGCCTCGGGTAGCTCTTCATACAGTGCGCTCATCATTTGCCCCTGCAGTATGGGTACACTGGGCCGTATAGCGGGCGGCATCAGCAACGACCTCATCACCCGTGCTGCCGATGTGATGCTGAAGGAACGCCGCAAGCTGATATGTGTAGTGCGCGAGACCCCGTACAACCTCATTCACCTGCGCAATATGGCCGCCGTTACCGAGGCCGGTGGTATCATTTGCCCTGCTACACCATCTTTTTACAGCCGCCCGCAAACAATAGAAGAGGCCGCCATGACGGTGATACACCGCGTGCTGCAACTGGCCGGTATAGATGACGGTGGGTATAAATGGGGAGAGGAATAACAAGAACAATGGTCTTTGGTGTGTGCATTCTAAACTGCAGATCGTATAAGGTCAGGTTTTTTGCCCCGTAGGGGCTTAATGTTTGTAGAAACACCGTAGCATACGATAGCTTTGCCCCGAATGCACCCGAATAGTAAAGGGTAGCCCCTGCGGGGCAACGTGATGCGCCTTCCATTTTTCTACAAACATTTCACCCCTACGGGGTTGTATCGTTATGTCAAAAGAGTTCATCAATGCTCTTCATACCCTATTTTTGCGCTTCTTAATACCGAATGATATGATGAACCTTGTAGCCGAATTACAGGAAAGGGGCCTGGTGCAGGATATAATGCCAGGTACCGAAGAGCAACTGATGAAGGAAATGACATCGGGCTATATAGGCTTCGACCCTACTGCCGATAGCCTGCATGTGGGCAGCTTGCTGCCCATAACCCTGCTGATGCGCCTGCAGCGTGCCGGGCATAAGCCCTATGCGCTGGTAGGTGGCGCTACAGGTATGGTGGGTGACCCCAGCGGTAAATCGGCAGAGCGCAATCTGCTGGACGTAGAGACCATTCAGCGAAACTGTGATGGCATCCGCAGGCAACTGGAACATTTCATCGACTTCAACAGCGATGCTGCCAACGCTGCCGTGATGGTGAACAACTACGACTGGTTCAGGGACTTCTCCTTCCTGGGCTTCATACGCGATGTAGGCAAGCACATTACCGTGAACTATATGATGGCAAAAGACTCTGTGCAGAAACGCCTGGAGAGTGGCGGTATGTCGTTCACAGAGTTCACATACCAGCTTATACAGGGGTACGATTTTTACCACCTTTTCAATACCCACAATGTATGCCTGCAAATGGGCGGGGCAGACCAGTGGGGCAATATGGTGACCGGCACCGAGCTCATTCGCCGCAAGGGCGGGGGCGATGCTTTCGCATTCACTTGCAGGCTCATTACCAAGAGCGATGGCAGCAAGTTCGGCAAGTCGGAGAGTGGCAATGTGTGGCTGGACCGTGAGCGTACATCGCCCTATGTGTTCTACCAGTTCTGGCTCAATCTGCCCGATGCCGATGCCGCAAAAATGGCTTTGATATTCTCTTTCAGACCTGTAGCAGAGATAAAAGCCCTGATAGCGGAACATGAGCAGGCTACACACCTGCGCAAACTGCAAAAGGCCCTTGCCGAAGAAATGACCATAATGGTGCACAGCGAGGCCGACCTGGATTTTGCGAAGCAGGCATCAGATATACTCTTCGGGCAGTCATCGGTAGAGGCGCTGCGCACGCTCAACGAGTGCCAGTTGCTGGAAGTGATGGATGGCGTACGCCAGGTGACCGGCGACAGAAAGACCCTGGGCGATGGTGCAGAGCTCGTGACCTTCCTTGCCGAGAGCGGCGTGTTCGCATCGAAAGGCGAGGCGCGCAAGATGGTACAGGGTGGTGGTATCAGCATCAATAAAGAAAAAGTGACCGCCACCGATGCCCGGCTGACCAGCGAGCATCTGCTGAACGATAAATATATACTGATACAGAAAGGCAAGAAAGACTATACACTGGCTATCTTCTCATAAATACCTGTTCCGGTATGGCATCTGTAGCAAAAGGTGGTGATATGCAACAACGGTCCACACCGCCTGTAAAGATGTATTGCCTGCTGCTGGCAATAGTGGCCATAGCGCTCTATGCCAATACCCTTCTGAACGATCATGCATTCGACGACCGCATGATGATACTGGAGAACGTATATGTGAAGAAGGGATTTGCCGGCATACCCGACCTGCTTACTACCACACATCTGCGAGGCTTCATACACCTGCCCAACGATAAATATCGCCCGCTGTCGCTGGTGATGTTCGCTATGGAATACGGCCTTTTCGGCCTCAGCCCCTTTATAGGTCATTTGGTGAACATACTGATCTTCGCGGGCTGTGTGGTGTTGCTGTTCCTATTCTTGCGGCGGTTGTTCGGGGAGGGTAGGACCAACATGGCGCTAATAGCTGCTTTGCTGTTCGTGGCACATCCCATACATACCGAGGTAGTGGCCAACATAAAGAGCCGTGATGAATTGCTTAGCTATTTCTTCGGGCTGCTTTCGCTACTGTCCTTTATGGCATACGCAAAGACCGGGAAGGCGATGCGGCTGGCAGGTGGTATGCTGCTATACCTGCTTGCATTGATGTCCAAAGAGAATGTCATTACCTTCCTGGGTATTATACCGCTGGTATTCCTGTGCTATGCCAATGAGCATCGCAGGCGTAGTATACATATCATCCTGGGTACGGTGGTCAGCGCAGCCGTCTTTGTAGGTATCGCATACACCATCATTCGCATCAATGGTACCGGCCTGCCACATGAGGCCAGCGATCTCACCCTAAATGCCCTTACTGCCGCGCCTGATGCGGCTACCCGTTTTGCCACTGCCTTCCTGGCACTGGGTATATACATCAAGTTACTGGTGATACCTTATCCGCTGCTGTGCAACTATTCTTATGCTGCCATCCCTTTTGTGGACTTTAGCAATGTATGGGTACTGCTCACGGTAGCAGTTCATGTATCGCTTATAGGTCTAGGTATATACCGCCTGGTAAAGCACCGTAAAGACCCATTGGCGTTCGCTATACTGTTCTACTTTATTGTCATGGCCATGTTCTCTAACCTGTTCGCTATGCTTGGCTCGCAGGTGGCAGAGCGTTTCCTGTTCCTGCCGTCCACAGGCTTTTGTATAGCGCTGGCACTTGGTGCAGAATGGATCATAGGCAAGGGTGGTACACAGGCACCGGTATTGAAGAAAGCGCTTCCCATACTTGTGCCGATACTGCTTGTTTTTGGCGGTATGACAATAGCCCGCAACAGCGAATGGAAGAACAATGCCACGCTTTTCGGCACAGATGTAGAACGGTCGCCCAACGATTGCAGGCTCAATTTCTTTATGGCAGGAGTAGTGGCGCCTGCACCGGGCACTACAGACCCCAATGCATATACCGAAGAGATAGGCTACCTGCACCGGGCACTGGCTATCTATCCCAATTTTATACAGGCACATACCTCTCTGGCGCAGCTATACGCCACCATCGGCCGGTACGACTCGGCCTACCTGCATGGTATAGCGGCGCTGCGCGAGAAACCCGACAATTCCCTTGCCACATATACCACAGGTACGGCATTGTATGCCCTAAGGCGATATCCCGAAGCTATACAGTGGCTGTCCGCCACCACCCGGCTGGCGCCCGACTATATGCTGGGTCACCTGAACCTGGCCCGCTGCTATGCCGATGTGAATGCTTTCGACTCTGCTATTGTCTATTACCGAAAGACACTGGTCATAGAGCCTAATTCGCTCATAGCGCTCAGGGGTATAGCTATCGCCTTTCTGCAGACCGGCAGGCACGACTCTGCCGCCGCGTACATGACGAACGTGGTGCAGCGCACAGGCG
The DNA here is from genome assembly GCF_039540515.1 of Nemorincola caseinilytica. Lineage (NCBI taxonomy): Bacteria > Pseudomonadati > Bacteroidota > Chitinophagia > Chitinophagales > Chitinophagaceae > Nemorincola > Nemorincola caseinilytica. The sequence goes on from NZ_BAABFA010000011.1 coordinate 109,187, forward strand.
CCAGCGACGACAGGAACAACCTGGGCAGTATATATGTAGCTGCCCGGCGGTACCGGGATGCCATAGACCAGTTCGGCAGAATAATAAGGACGGATCCGTCATATACATCGGCATATATCAATATGGCCGTGGCCTACGAGCATATGGGGCAGAAGGATAGCGCCGCATTATACAGGGCAAAGGCCGGCCGTTGACCGGGGACGATAAATAATCCCTATTTTTGGCCTTCTATGAAGCATTTGCCAAACCTGCTTACACTCGGCAATCTTTTTTGCGGTTGTATAGCCATCGCATACGTCCTTACTGCCCAGCCATACACCAGCATGAACCTGCAGAACGGTATGCCTACATGGAGCTGGGTATATGGCGCCGAACAGATATACTGGGGTAGTGTGTTCCTGGCCATAGCCGGGGTCTGTGACCTGCTGGACGGCTTCACTGCGCGTGCGCTGAAGATACATTCGCCCATAGGCAAAGACCTCGATTCGCTGGCCGATGTGGTGTCCTTCGGTGTAGCGCCTTCGGTCATTATCTACAAATTTCTGTGGGATGCCCTTATGAGCGAGAAGAACGCTATGGATGTGAGTATGCTGGCCATGGCGCCTGCATTTCTCATAGCCTGCTTTGCCGCACTGCGTCTTGCCAAGTTCAATGTGACCACCAATGTGCCCAAGGGCTTCTTCTCGGGTATGCCCACGCCTGCGGTGGGTATGTTCGTAGCATCTTTTCCGCTGCTGGCATGGTACAACCCCTATGGTATAGGCAATTACCTGCACAACAAATGGGTGCTTTACATCATAATAGGGCTGCTGTGCTGGTTCATGGTGTCTACCATCAGCTTCATCAAGCTGATGCCCGCCAAATGGAACCTTGCCAGCGCATGGCCGCAGCTGATATTGGTAGTGTGTACGCTTGCCGCCATACCTATACTGGGTATAGCTACCATACCTTTCGCATTTGTATTATATATACTGCTTTCCCTGCTGAAGAAAAGGCCCGATGAGGAACTGGCACAATGATCGCTGTTGGTCATTTTTGTTCAAACTCATTACTTTCTGCCACATACTATCTACTTTCGACCAATTACTTTGTACTTTTGACGGATCATGAAATACACTGCTCACATAAACGTAATGCCGCTGAAAGAATTGCTGGACCCACAGGGTAAAGCGGTGAACAACAGTCTGCACAACCTGGGCCTGAACGGGGTTAGCGATGTGCGTATAGGAAAGTGCATAGCTATGCACATAGATGCCGCTAACAAGGAAGCCGCCGAGAACATAGCCCGCGAAGCCTGCAAGAAGCTGTTGGCAAACCCGGTGATGGAAGCATTCGACTATACTATCACCGAAGGCTAAACGCTTTTCGGCGCCGAAGAAATGTATGCCATGCCGAAAAGCATGGCATTTTGTTACCAACTTATATCATCACAGCCCATGCGCCTGTACCTGGTACCATCGCCGATAGGCAATCTCGGAGACATCACCTACCGTGCCGTGGAGACACTGCGCAATGCCGATGTGATACTGTGCGAGGATACGCGTACCAGCGGTGTACTGCTGCGTCACTATGGTATACAAAAGCCGCTTACCCCCTACCACGCGCACAACGAGCATAAGGTACTTGGTCATCTTATAGACCAGATACAGGCAGGTAAGGTCTTTGCTCTCATTACCGATGCGGGCACGCCGGGTATCTCCGACCCCGGTTTCCTGCTGGTGCGCGAGTGCCTGCGCAACGATATAAAGGTAGAATGCCTGCCGGGAGCCACGGCCTTTGTACCGGCAATGGTGCAATCGGGCCTTACCAGCAACAGGTTCGTTTTCGAGGGATTTCTGCCGCTGAAGAAGGGCCGCCATACCATGCTCACTACTCTTGCCGCTGAGCCACGCACTATAATACTCTACGAATCGCCGCACAGGCTGGTGAAGACCCTCAATGAGCTGGCCGCTCACCTGGGCGCCGAACGACAGGCTGCGGTATGCCGCGAGCTTACCAAGATGTTCGAAGAGACGAACAGGAATACGCTTGCGGCCCTTGCAGCCCACTACGAAAAACATCCGCCGAAGGGCGAGATAGTGATAGTAGTAGAGGGTGCTCCTGCCCGCAAAGGCAAACAAGAGCGGGAGGAGGAAGATGACGAAGAAGAGAACTGATCTCCTTTATCTGCTTCGCTAAATGCTGTTCACCACTGCTATGGCCATACCATCGTGGTCCTTTTCTCCTATGCTTTGTATGATAGTGGCCGTTACAGTAGCGGTTCGTGACAGCAGCTTGTTGAAACGCTGCACACCCTTTACAGCCTCATCGGTATGGTGCGGGTCCAGCACTTTGCCCTCGCGTATCACATTGTCGGCCACTATGATGGTGCCGGGGCGCGATATTTTCAGCGACAATTGCAAGTACTCGGCATAGGGGGGCTTATTGGCATCTATGAATATCATATCGAAAGGAGCTGCGCCCTCGTTGAATAGCTGTTCCAGCGTATCCAGCGCCTTGCCGATGCGTATTTCCACTTTTTCTGCCATGCCGGTGCGCTCCATGTTCTGCTGTGCTACTGCGGCAAAATGCGGATCAATTTCCAGTGTGACCACTTTACCATCCGACGGCAAGGCTCCGGCAAGCCATAACGTACTGTAGCCTCCCTGGGTTCCTATCTCCAGTATTCGCCTGGCATTACACATATGAGCGAATACCTGCAGCAATTTTCCCTGCCCGGCCGATATGTGCCATGCAGGTACACCAGATGCGGTGTTGTGTGCGAGCAGGGCCTCAAAAACATCACCACCTGTACCGAACAGACCATTTATATAGCGATCCACATCGCCGAAAATTTGTCTTTCCATGTGGTAAGAACGTAGAACTGGATGGACATATTGCAGGCGACACATCTCAGTGTTGAGGGTGGGTTACTTATCCACAAAATGTTGCATTTGGTCTGAAGCGTTGACAAATATTTGTAAACTTGTTGCCACTATCGCTATAACGAACGAAAATGAATAACATGAAAAGAATGATACTGCTGCTGCTGTGCCTGGGTACCCTGAGCGCCAGCGGACAGGGATGGAAGAGCAGTGCTTTGAAGAGCAGACCGGTAAGCAAGTTCCGCTACAAGGTAGATACGTTGCAGTATAAGGGGCAGCCTGTGGCCATACAGCGCTATGATATGGAAGAGCTGGGTATGTCTGTAGAGAACGGCGCTACCGACCATTTGCTAAAACTGCATTTGTACAGGTTGCAAAGCCAGATGGATCTGATGAAGGAATACATGCTGAAGGGAGAACCGGGCTATAGGGACGATGCTGAGGGAACACTGGAAAAAGTAATAGATGCAGATAAGAATTTCAACACCACGAACTATGAGCAGGAACTGGCATTCTACCGGAAAATATGTGGTGTAAAAAGCAAGATAGAAAATGCCGCGGACGAACGAAGAGAAAAAGAGCGGCAGGATAGCATAAGCAGAGAACTGGAAATGAAAAGGAAGCGCTTTGCACTGCGCGATCCGAATGTGATAGCCGATGAGGACCGGGAACTGGCAAGTTGGTATACGGGAGTAGAACCATACGGATCGGTAGAAAGAATGGCGTGGGAGAAGATAAACAGGATAGAAGAGGCCGAGGAGCGGAGGCAACTGGACTCTTATGTGAATGCGCGTATGGAGCAGATATACCTGCAACTGATGGAGGAAGAGAAAAAGCAGAAAGCAGAAGCACAGGCCGCGAAAAAGAAGCGGAAGGCCGACCTGATAGCCAAGTATGGCACTGAGGTAGGTGGTATGATAGCATCGGGCAAGGTGGCCATAGGCATGTCTACAGATATGTGTGCGGCCGCATGGGGCAGGCCTGCCGACATACGCAAGATAACCACTGCGAAAAAGGAACGCCAGCAATGGGTATATGGTAAGGGGAAATACCTGTACTTCGATAATAATGTACTGGCCAAGATACAGGAGTAGCATAGCATATCGGGCTCACAAGGTGCTGTAGTAAGATACGGCATTCTCATATGTGCATCGCCCCCATTTTCATTTACCTACCTTTGCGCTATGCAAGACCATGCCTACCCAATACAGAAGATACTGGACAACCTGAAAATAAAGGCGCTGAACGAGATGCAGCAGGCCGCGCTGGATGCCGGAACACGGCCCGGCGATGTGATACTGCTATCGGCCACGGGATCGGGTAAGACGCTGGCCTTTCTGCTGCCTGTACTGCAGGGGCTGGATGCCGCCAAACGCACCACGCAGGCGCTGATAGTAGTGCCATCGCGCGAATTGGCGCAGCAGATAGAGCAGGTGTTCCGCTCTATGGGCACGGGGCTGAAGATAACCGCATGCTATGGCGGCCACCTGCGTGAGACCGAGGAGAACAATCTGGTGGAGCCGCCGGCACTGATAGTAGGTACCCCCGGCCGCCTGTGCGACCATATACGCCGCGAGAACATAACAGTAGATACCATAACCACGCTGGTACTGGATGAATATGACAAGACACTGGAACTGGGCTTTGAGGAGGAGATGGAATTCCTGGTGCGGTCGCTGCAGGTGGTGGATAAACGCATCCTCACATCGGCCACACGCGCACCGGAGCTGCAGGGATTTGTAGGTCTGAACGAACCTGTGACACTGGACTTTTTGCCGGAAGAGGCATTGCCGGTGGAGAAGCTGGCAATAAAAATGGTGCGATCGGATGAGAGGGACAAGATAGATACGCTTTTTGCACTGCTGTGCCACCTGGGCAACAGGCCTTCCATCATCTTCTGCAATCACCGCGATGCCGTGGAGCGTACCAGCAAGCTGCTGGCAGAGCGGGGTATCATCAATACCTTTTACCATGGCGGTATGGAGCAGCAGCAGCGCGACAGCGCACTGTGCAAATTCAGGAATGGTACGGTGAGCTTCCTGGTGACCACCGACCTGGCAGCACGGGGACTGGACATACCGAACATCCGTTACATCATTCACTACCACCTGCCCGATACCGAGGCCAGCTATACGCACCGCAATGGCCGCACCGCACGCATGAATGCCACAGGTACCGCCATACTGATACTGGGCCCGGAGGAGGCAATGCCCGAATACATAACCGAAGAGGCAGAGGAGATAATACCGGGTGATGAGCTGCGCCTGCCGGATACTCCGCAATGGATAACGCTATTCATAGCCGCCGGGAAAAAGGATAAGGTGAACAAGGTGGACATAGTGGGCTTCCTATCGCATGTAGGAGGGCTGAAAAAGGAAGATATAGGGCTGATAGAGGTGAAGGACTCCTTCTCTTTTGTGGCCATACGCCGTTCTAAGGCCACACACACACTGCATGTGATAAAGAACGAAAAGATAAAGAACAAAAAGGTGATGATAGCCGTGGCGAAATAGATGCCGCAGGCTACTTATTTATCTTCACAGGCAGGTTTTGTGGGATGCCGTTCATCTTGCAGCCGTGCAATGATCTGACCTTGTCTTGCGGGCAGTTGCAGGAGAAAGTACTATAGCTGTAGTCGGTGAAACGATAGGTCCTGTTCACCGCAGGGACGTATACTTCCCATTCATACTGATCGGACAGGCCCTCATTGTAATAGGGGTAATAGGACCTGTTGCTGTCTACCTGTCCCAGATAGGTAGTATCCAGGCGCTGTTCGCGTGTCACCTTGGTAAAACCTGAACCCAATGCATAGCCCGTAGTATATACGGTATCGAGCTCGGTGGTATCGAACCCATAGAATTGCAGAGTGATGCGGTCGTTCTCCACACATGCTTTTTTGGTGCAGCAGGCCGAAAGAGTGAGCACAATGACAAAAAGGGCAAGAACGGCTTTCATAGGTATATCTTTCCTGTAAAGATATGGAAAGTAATTTGCCTATAAACCCCTGATGCGGTCTATGAGGGATGTAGTAGAGTAGCCCTCTACAAAGGGAATGATGTGTACCTGGCCGCCGTTCTGCTGCACGGTATCGGCACCTACTATCTTATCTATGGTATAGTCGCCGCCTTTTACAAGTATATCGGGCTTTACCAGCTCTATGAGTTCTTTGGGTGTATCCTCATCAAAGAGACAAATGGCATCGGTACAGAGGAGGGAGGCAAGCTGGAAAAGGCGGTCCTGCTCGTGTGTAACGGGGCGGGTAGGGCCTTTGAGGCGTTTTACCGATGCATCGGTATTGACGCCGATGACCAGCTTGTTGCCAAGGCTGGCGGCACGCGCCAGCAGGTCGAGGTGGCCGTGATGCAGAATATCGAAGCAGCCATTGGTGAACACTATCTTGTGCCCCAGCACACGCCAGCCATTGCACTCGCGCAGCAGCGCATCGCGTGTAAAGATCTTACGCTGTATCCATTGCAGCTTGTCCATAGCGTTTGCGATTATAAGGTTGAATGGCAAGAAGGGAGCCAAGCCCCAGTACCAGTATAACAGCCGTCTGTGCTACCCAGGCTATCCAGCCAAAGGCCTGTGCGGGCACCTCGGGCACACTGTATGCCACCAGCATCTGTGCCACCAGCAGCGTATAGAGGCCTATACCACCGGGTGTCACTATCATGCCTATGCTGCCGTATACCAGCACTACCAGTGCAGTGGTGAGGGACAGGCCGGCGGTCTCGGGCAGGCACCAGAAGCCGATCCAGAGCTGCAGCAGGTACATGGACCATATGAGGACCGTATAGCCGAGGAAGGCCCATCTTTTCTTCATGCGAATGATGGAGAAGATGCCGCCCAGCATCTCTTTTACGAACTGGCCTATTTTGGAGTTCTCATATTTCTTGTACAGCATGATGGCCACAGGTATGGCCACTACCGCACCTATGCCCAGTATGATGAGCAGTACCTTGCTATGCTCGAACTTTGCCTGCATATCGGCCGTCTTGGCCGATAGGTATGTACCCAGGAACTGGGCCTGCAGCACGAAGGCCAGCGCAGCTATGACCAGCAGGCACACCATATCGAAGGCGCGCTCTGCCACGATGGTGCCTATCATCTTGTGTACGGGCGCTTTTTCGTATTTGGCAAGCACGGTACATTTGGCCACTTCGCCGGCGCGGGGCAGTACCATATTGGCTATATAGCCTATGAGCACGGCAAAGGTGGTATTGGTGACCGATGGCTTGAGGTCTACGGTCTCCAGCAGGTAACGCCAGCGTATGGCCCTGAAAAAATGGGACAGGAAACCGATAAGGAATATGGGTATGAGGTACCAGGCATTGGCATTCTTTATGGCCTGTGTGAGCTCTATGCGCTGCTGATCGCTGAGCTGGTGCAGCATGTGGTATATGATCCATATGCCCAGGCCGAAGAACAGCAGGTATTTGAGTATGGTGAAGATGGTCTTCTTCATAAGGAAATAAAGATACGCAACAACAATGTTCAGGGATCGCTAAAAATGTACTGATCTCCGTTAGTTCACTTTTGCATAACAAATAATGTGTGATGCGCGGTGAATGCAGGGCCTGCTATTACAGGGTGTTACCTTCCTTGGGGAAGATGACCGAAGGCTTATATTTCTTTGCCTCCTCGAACTCCATGCTGGCATATGATATGATAATAACAGTGTCGCCTACGCCTATACGGCGGGCAGCGGGGCCGTTCATGCATATCATACCCGAGCCGCGTGTGCCTTTTATGACGTATGTTTCCAGTCGCTCGCCATTGTCCAGATCGAGTACCTGCACTTTTTCGTTCTCTATGAGGTTGGCGGCATCCATAAGGTCCTCATCGATGGTTATGCTGCCTATATAGTTCAGGTTGGCCTCGGTGATCTTTACCCTATGTATCTTGGATTTCAATATTTCTATGTGCATAGCGCCGCAAAGGTAGGAGGTTTAATTGAAAAACACGGCGGTAGCAGCATAGTGAGAATGAGTACAATAGCTCAGGGGTTTTACCCAACCCTATATAAAATACCATCATTCACCAAGCCTTTATGACGTGATCGCAGTTCCACGAAGCCTGACAGAATTAGCATGTGTGTGGTGAGCGGGTCAGAACCTGTATGTAAGACCGTAATTGAAGATGCCCTTATAGCCTATGCCCAGCTCTGCGAAGCCACCGAGCGCCCTGCCTACGCGTATGCCTATGGGTGTGGCCTGGAAAGTGGTATAGACCTTGGTAGAGGCCGGAGGAGGGGTAATGCTATACTCTGAGCCCGGGTTATCGAGGGTGGTGGTCTGTGCGCTGCGGGTGATGCCGAGCGCTACTACGCTGTAGAAGCGCAGCATGCCATGTGCGGTCTCGCCATAGTTGAAGGTGACCTCGGGCGCTACTGTGAACGTACTGCGCGAAAAACGACCATAGGCTATATCGTAAGGGTCGAAAATGCCGGTAAGGATGCCCTGGTGGGTCTGCCACTGACCGGTCTCGCGCTCCAGCACGCCTGTGACGCCCAGCGATACGACCCGGGATAAATGATACCTGTAGGTGAGCGATATAGCGCCACTGGCGGTGGTATTGCTGTAATCGACGTATTGCAGAAAGCCGGCGAACATCTGGTGCAGAGGCAGCAGGCCATGGCCAAAGATGATCTCGCTGCCTATGAAGGGTGCAGGTGTTTCGTCCTGCTCATTAGCGGGTGTTGCAGACTGTGCAAAGGCTGCAAATACGGTGCTTTGCAGCAGCAGGAGCGTACATAGGTATCTTTTCAGCATAAGGGTGGGTATTTCGGGTGTATATTATTTTTTGGCCGTCGGCTTAGCTATATCGGTGTAAGATATGGCAGAGTCGGTGGTGGGCTCACTGGTGGCTATATCTATCTGGGTGACCCTTAGTTTGCTGACAGGTACTCCATTGATAATGAGTCGTTTGGCCGATGGGTATACCAGCCGCAGGTTGTAGGTGCCGGGCAGTACATTATTGGTCTCGAAACGGCCCGATGCATCGGTATAGCCGGACGAATTGGTGGCCGAATCGTTGTAATAAATGAATGCCTGTACCTTGGGTATGGGCCTGTGACGGGCATCGGTGATGGTGCCGCCAATGGCGTTTTTGCGAATTTTTGCTTTTCCGGCAGGTTTGGCAGTGTTCTGTGCGTGTGATGCCCCGGCTATGAGGAGGCAGGCAATAACGGCTATTATCGGCTTCATAAGTTCTATCCGTTTGATGAATAAAAGTAAGTAATATTCTAAAATTTCGATACTTCCGGCAGTGTTATTTCATACCCTGCGTGTAATACAGTAATTTTGCGGCCGTAAATGAGTGCAGTTCTTATGAGTGATGCAGTGACGGCGGCGGCTACGCCCCTTTCGGCCAAAGACTTTGCCACCGACCAGGAAGTGAGGTGGTGTCCCGGTTGCGGCGACTATTCCATATTGAAGCAAGTACAGACCATATTGCCGCAGACGGGTATACCGCGCGAGCAGATAGTGATCATATCGGGCATAGGGTGCAGCTCGCGTTTCCCCTACTATATGAATACCTACGGCATGCACTCCATACATGGGCGTGCAACGGCCATAGCCAGCGGCCTGAAGGCCACGCGCCCCGAGCTGAGCGTATGGATAGTGACCGGCGACGGCGACGGCCTGAGCATAGGTGGCAACCATACCATTCACCTGCTGCGCCGCAACTTCGATGTGAACATACTGCTGTTCAACAACCAGATATATGGCCTTACCAAGGGGCAATACTCGCCCACATCGGAGGTGCATAAGGTGACCAAATCGACCCCGGCGGGCAGCCTGGACCACCCCTTCAACCCTATGGCGCTGGCCATGGGTGCAGAGGGTACCTTCCTGGCCCGCAGCATGGACCGCGACCCCAAGCACCTGCAGCAGATGCTGCTGCGCGCGAATGCACACCACGGGGCTTCCTTTTTGGAGATATACCAGAACTGCAACATATTTAACGATGGTGCGTTCGAGATATTCACAGAGAAAGGTACACGCGCTGCCGAGACCCTGGTGCTGGAGCAGGGCAAACCGCTGATATATGGCACTGCAAAGGACAAGGGTATACGCATGGATGGCTACAAGCCGCAGCTTGTGGACCTGAACGCAGGCGGCTATAGCGCCGACGACCTGTGGATACATGACGAGGCCGATATGTACAAGGCACAGATGATAACCCGTTTCTTTGACGACCCAACGGCAGAGGGACACTTCCCGAGGCCGTTCGGGGTGTTCTATGCAAAAGAGCGATCGACCTACGAAGACGACATGCAACTGCAGATACAGGAGATGGTGGCCACTAAAGGCAAGGGCAACCTGGACAAGCTGCTGAGCGGCAAGGAAACGTGGACGATAGGGTAGTTGGAGTTAGGTATTGGGTATTAGTTATTGGTTATTAGGTATTAGGCGACCGTGGTCACCTGTTAAGAGATAGAGGGACATTTGGTGATGCCAGATGTCCCTTCTTTTTTATCAATTCCCTAATTCCCAATACCTAATAACTAATTCCCAATTACCCCTTTACCTTATTGACCACCTCGCTGGGAGGGTAACCGAAATGATCGGTGAAACAGCGGGTGAAATAGGATTGTGATGTGAAGCCGGTGGCATAGGCGGTCTCGGTGATGTTCCCTTCTTTTTTCAGCAGCATCTCTTTTGCTTTCTCCAGGCGCAGGCTTTTGATGAGCTCGGAGGGAGAGAAGCCCGTAAGCGTTTTTATCTTTCGCTGGAAATGGCTGCGGTTCACGTTCATCAGCTCGGCCAGCCGCTCTACAGAGAATTGGGCATCATCGAGATGCTCTAGTATGATGGTATGACAGCGCTGGGTGAAAGGATCCGTATCCTGTATGCGCTGCTCTACGGCCTTCTCTTCGTTGGTGACCTGTGCCTGGTAGCGTGCCTTGTGGCGCTGCAGCAGATCTAGCTGGCTCTTGACGGTATTTTTGAGCTCGGCCGGGCTGAAAGGTTTGGGCAGGTATGCCTGCGCACCGCCTGCCATACCCTCGATACGGGTATCCTGCGCGGCGCGGGCGCTAAGGATGATGACGGGTATGTGGGCCGTCACCTCGTTGGCGCGTATCTCGCGCAGCAGTTCCATGCCATCTTTTACTGGCATCATCAGGTCTGTGACCACTATATCGGGCAGGGTGTCTTTTATGGCCGCCGAGGCTATGCTGCCATCACTGGCCGGTATCACTGTGTACCCCTCATTCCGCAGCAGGGTGGTGTTGAAGTCCAGTATATCCTTATCGTCCTCGGCCAGCAGTATGACAGATGTGTTCTCCCCGGCAGGTATGGCCTGTGCCTGTACGCTACCCGCGCGTTGCAGCAGGCATGTGACGGTAAAGACGGCACCCTTGCCCGGAGCGCTCTCTACCGTTATAGTGCCTTGCATGAGGGTGACCAGTTCTTTTACCAGTGCCAGGCCTATACCTGTGCCTTTTTCGCGGGCGGTCTGCTCGTTTCGCGAGCGATAGAAGCGTTCGAATATCTTTTGCTGCTCTGCTGCGGGTATGCCGGGGCCGCTGTCCCATACATTGATGGTGAGGGCTACTGCATCCTCGTGCTGCACTGATGCGACCTCTATACCTGCGGTGCCACCTTCGGGAGTGTACTTTATGGCATTGCCCACGAGGTTGCTGAGTATCTTCTCCCATGCATCGCCATCGAAGCTGGCCTGTATATGTGCATCGCACTCGCAGGTGAGCGTAATGCGCTTGGCCGCGGCCTGCTGGCGGTGGTGCTGGAACAGTTGCTGTACAAGCGCTCCCATATCGCCCACATGTACCTGTAGTGCGTAGCGGGCAGCATCGATCTTGGAAATGTCCAGCATCTGGTCCATAAGGTCGTTGAGGCGCTCTGTATTGCGGGCCGCGATATCCAGCTGGTGCAACATGGCCTTGTCGGTAATGGTATTCTGCAATACCTCTACGGGGCCTTTTATCATAGATAGCGGAGTGCGTATCTCGTGCGCTACATTGGCAAAGAACCTGCCCTTGGCCTCGTCTACCTTTTTGCGTACCCTGTTCCGGAAGGTGATGTAGGCGAATGCCCCTATGCCCAGCGCTACTACTACTATAGCTATGATGATGATGATAAGCATAGTGTTCTGCTGCTGTTTCAGCTCCAGCTGCTGCGCCTGTATGGTGGCCCTTGCTTTTTCAGACTGGTATTGCTTGTCTAGCTGAAGGGCGTAGTTGTTTATATCCTCGTGCGCAAAGGAGTCGTTGAGCGTAGCGTATAGGTGCAGGTACTTATAGGCGGTCTTGTGATCGCCGAGAGCGGCATAAGACTCTGCCATGGTGCCGTATACATGGGCCAGCTCGCGCTTCTGGCCGTATCGGCCCGCGGCCTCTTCAGAGAGGAGGTAGTATTTGATGGCCTCTTTGTAGTCTTTGTTCTGAAAGGCGTAAAAACCGAGATTGAAGGTGACACGGAACAACTGGGAGACATTGCCCAATGCCTTCCAGAGGTCGTATGCCTGCAGGTAGCAGATCTTGGCAGAATCGAGCCGGCCGGTGACGGTGTGATAGGCACCCATGTTCAGCAGGTAATATGCCTTCATAGAGCTATCATTGGTGCGGGCCACTATCTCGCCTACTTTGTTCAGCAGTATACGCGCGCTGTCGTATTCTGCCAGCATCTGGTGGGTAACGGATAGGTTTATGAACGCATTCCCCATACTGTCCATACCCTGTATGCGGCTTAGTATATCTATATGGTGGTGGTAGTATTCCTTTGCTTTTTGCCCCTGCCCTTGTGAATAGTAGTAGTAGCCAAGCTCGCCATACAGTATGCCCAGCTCTTTCTCGAACGCAGGAGACCGGCACAGGCGCAGCGCCGCGAAGAATGTCTCTGCGGATGCTTTCTCCTTTTTTAGTGCCAATAGTGATTTGCCCTTCATACGCATAGCCCTGAGCAGGGCGAGGGTGTCGCGGGTCTTCTGGCCAATGGTCATTGCCTGATCGGCATAGTATATAACGGAGTCGTGCTGTTTGGCAGCGGCGGCAAGGCGTGCTTTTTCTATCCATACAGGAGCCGATCCGTCCTGCGCCCATGACCGGGGTGAGATGCAGGTAAGCACAACGGCCAGGATAATGACCGGTAACATAGTGGCCCGTATGAATACTGCTTTGGATGATGGCATCCCGTATATGTGCTGTGGTGTGAGTGGCAAAATTAGGTGGTTATTGATAATGATATGATCTGGAGTGGGCAATGCATGGTTTTTTTATGGTATTCTCCCTGTTGCCATGTATAGGTCGCATATCGTAAATTTGCGACCTGATGCAATATCCGTTCAAGGTCTCGGCAGTGATATGCTCTTATAACAGGGCAAGGTTCATCATCAATGCTGTTGATAGCCTTTTCGCGCAAGACTATGACAAGCGCCTGTACGAGGTGATAGTGGTGGACAACAACAGCACCGATGAGACCGTGCAGTTGCTGGCCGCCTATAAGGCCGCGCACCCCGAACTGAACTTCAGCTACTATGTAGAGACCCAACAGGGCGTGGCCTATACCCGTACCCGCTGCGCACAAGAGGCAAAGGGAGAGATAGTGGCCTACCTGGACGACGACTCTACTGCGCAACCGGGCTGGCTATCTTCCATAGCATCTTTTTTCGATGCGCACCCGGCCACATGGTCGGTAGGGGGGAAGATAACGCCACGGTTCCTGACCGGCATACCAGACTGGTATTCCAAATATTTCTTCGGGCTGGTGGGAAACTTCGACCAGGGACCGAACATCAAGAAACTGACAGGGGCACGCTATCCATGCGGCGCCAATATGGCCTTCAGGAAAAAGGTATTCGACGAGATAGGGTATTTCAATACCGACCTGGGCAGAAAGGGAAAGGGCCTGCTGGCCAACGAGGAGAAGGATATATACCTGCGGATACTGGCACACCACCATGATGTGCATTACCTGCCGCATGTAGCGGTGCTGCACAGTGTAGAGGCCAACAAATTCGATAAAGCATATGTGCGCAGGCACAGCATGGGCATAGGTGGCGGAGAGCGGCTGCGGCTGAAGGGTAATGCCATGGCGCTGCTGCTGAAATTTGTGGAGTACATGGCCAAATGGGGCTATGCGGTAGTATATGGCATAGGCTTCCTGCTGCGCGGGCAGTGGAGCAAATTCGTGATGCTGGAGCGTTTCCGCTGGTGGGTGATAATGGGCTTCCTGGACCCGCATGGGGCCGAGTAGCCGGTCAGCCTTTTTGTAGCAGTTGCAGCAATTCCTTTACCAGCCGCTGCAATGTCTTCTTGTTCTTATTTACCTCTTTTATACTGCTAAATGATGCCAGCCGCCTGCCATCGGCATGGTCGCCTTGCAGGATGCCTGTAGCGCCATCATCTACCAAGACGCCCTTCAGGAAGACGAGGCGAACGGCGTCTTTCCTGAACAGGTTGAAGACCACTATGTGGCGTTTGTATTCCTTAGGTTTGAAGGGGGCATCTCGCCGGTATAGAAAAAAGCAGGGGCGTTCCAAGCTATCTCCTCGCCTACGGTACTGTGGGTGGCGAGTATGAGCCGGCGGAGCTCTTCCACCACATCCTTCAATGGGTGCTGGAGGGTGGCCATATAGCTATCGACCGCAGTGGTGTCGGATGGTTTGGTAGTGATCGCTTCTGTTTTCTTTGCAGGCATGGGGAGTAGTGTATCAAGGCGTACTAAGATACAAGAGATATTTGTTATGAAAAGAGCGCATTTCAGATCTTTGTATATAGGCCTCACCCCAGCCCTCTCCGGGAGAGAGGGAGATCTTATGTCCGCGCTGTCGCGCGGGTATTATTGTATATATCATGCAAGATCTGAAATGTACCCACAGGAAGTAGCAAGATGAGCGTAATGAGGATAATGCTGTAATTTTCGACACGGAACGGGCAAATAAAATGAAACAAGAGCAAGCATATAGTACAGGTATGATAGATGGGGTATGGAAAAAGCTGGCCCTGCTGCTGACTCTGGTGGCTTTTGTGGTATATGCGAATACGCTGGTGAATGACTTTGCCCTTGACGACTACCTGGTGATAAAGGATAATGCTTTTGTGGCAAAAGGACTTGGAGGTATATTCGATATACTGACCACTCCTTACCACAAAGGATTCAATAGTGCGGCCACGGAACTGTACAGGCCGCTGTCGCTGGTGGTATTCGCTATAGTACATCAGTTCTTTGGCGCTGCGCCTGCTGTGTATCACCTGGTGAATGTGCTGGTATATGCAGGTTGTGTGGTGGCGTTCTTCCTTTTCCTGAGCAGGCTGTTCAGGCGCAGGAGGGTGGTAATGCCCTTTGTTGCCGCACTGTTGTTCGCATTACACCCCATACATACCGAGGTGGTGGCCAATTGCAAGAGCCTGGACGAGCTGCTGTGTTTCCTGTTCTGCTTCTCTGCCATGAATATGTTACTGGCCTATACAGAACGAGGCAGGGCAGTGCAACTGGCAGGCAGTGCTGTACTATATCTGCTGGCATTCCTGGCAAAGGAGACGGCGGTAACAATGCTGGCCATAATACCCTTTGTACTGCTGGTATACAGGAACGAGGATAAGAAACGTACCATGACGGCCATAGCAGCCATAGTGGTGATGGCCGGGCTGGCGCTGGCAATGAGGTATATGGTACTGAGCCCCTATAGTACTGCAGCTACCGATATAAGCTTCATAGACAACCCACTTGCAGGTAAGCACATACCAGCCGCTACCCGCATGGCCACGGCCATACTGATACTGGGGAAATACCTGAAATTGTTGCTGTTGCCATATCCGCTTATTTGCGACTATTCGTACAATAGTATACCCTTTGCAGACTTTGGGAATATATGGGTGCTGCTATCTCTGGTAACATATATGGTACTTGCTGTAGTGTGTGTGCTGCGGCTACGCCGCTCCCGTACCGATATGTATGGGTTCGGTATTCTTTTTTACATGGTCACTTTGTCTTTGTTCACCAATATTCTGTTCCTGATAGGAGATAATATGGCAGAGCGATTTTTGTTCTTCCCATCGGTGGGGATATGCATTGTTGCAGCGCTGCTGGTAGAGCGCCTGGCGCAGCGCGATGATATGAGCGCATTGTACCGGCCACGAGTACTAGCCATACTGCTGCCGGTATGCCTGGCGTATGCCGGTATAGCAGTGGCGAGGAATGCAGAATGGAAGAACAATACAACGCTCTACACCGCAGATGTGCAGAAGGCACCCGAGGATAGCAGGCTCAATTTCTTTGTAGGGAACGAACTGTCGCAGACGGGAGACCTGAGAGGCGGGATAGCCTACATGCAAAAGGCAGTGGAGATATACCCGGAGTATGCAGCAGCACACCTGGAGCTGGGCAGGGCGGCATACGATGCAAAGATGCCCGATGTGGCCGAGGTGCATGCGCGCAAGGCGCTGGAACTACTACCGGGTAACGTAACAGCGGCCAACAGCCTTGGGGCCACATACCTTGCCAAAGGTAGGTATGATGAGGCTATAACTATATATGAGGGCGTGATACGCAGGGAACCGGGCAATGTGCTGGCCCACTTCAACCTGGGAGCCAGCTATGCCAACAAGCAGCAATATGCACAGGCGTTAGCGGCCCTGCGCGCTACGGTGATGCTGGACCCCGCTTATGGCAACTATACACCCTACGAATACATGGTGCGTATATACCAGAAGATGGGCATGCCCGATTCGGCGACTGTGTATGAAGGGGTGCTGCGCAGGGTAGGGAGAAGGTAAAAAAGCGAAAGGAGAGAGGCTTGACCCCTCTCCTTTCTTGTATGGAGTAGTTGTGATATGCTTACTTGTCCGCTACATTTACCTGTAGGGCGGTCCTGGGGCCATCGCCGCATTTCGGTGCAGTGGCAGCGGCGGCCTGCAGGGTGTTGAGGATGTTGCCACCCGGTACGCGGCGAGGTGCGCTGAGCCCGGTGCGAGGGGCCTCTTCGGCACCTGCTACTATGCCTTTCAGTATGGCGTTGCAGACATTGTTCATGCGCTCGTGGCCGGTCACCTGCTGCACATTGGGGAGGCTGCCCAATACTATGACCATACTGGCAGAGCGAACATTTTTCAGTACATATACCCCGTCTTTCTCTGTAGCACGGGTGCGTGCGGCCTTTTGCTGTGCAGCATTGGGATTGCAGTTGTCGCATGTTGTATTACCCGCATGGTCGCAGCGTGTACCCGGTATAGCACCATTTTGCTCCAGCGCCTGGAAGATGGCGCTGCCATAGGTTTTGCATTGCTCTGCATGTGCGTTCTTGCCGGATACATATATGTCTATATCGCCCTTCCCTTTCTGTGTGCCGGGCTCTTCGTCCACATGCAGCGATATGAAGACATCAGGCCGTATCTTATCGGACAACGCCACGCGTTCTGGTAGAGTAAGGTAACGATCGTCTTTGCGGGTGAGGCGCACTTCTACATTGTAGTAAGAGGCCAACTCTTTTATGCGCTGTGCATATTGCAGGCATACATCTTTTTCGGAGAGGCCATCGTGTTTGCCACCCATATCTTTTCCGCCGTGGGCGGCATCGAGCAGTATCACCAGTTTCTTTTTTGCCCGTGCTATATGGCTGCTGGGCACACCGCTGTGTACGCTGAACGAGAACAGCATAACTGTACCTGCAAGTATAGGCAGGGCAAGGAAGCGGCGCAGGGTAGCAAAAGAAGGTGTAGCTGCATTTTGCAGCATGGCAAGCCTGCGCCTGACCGGTGAGGTAGTAAAATGATGCTGGGGCGCCAGGAAACTGCCACTGCCGTATGAGTGCAGCAGCATCATAGAGAAGGTAGCGGTATCGCGGTCGGTGACGGCATGCTCATCGGCTATGAATTCGTGTACGAGGCCCAGCTCTTTCTGGATGAGCCAGTAGAAGGGATTGAACCAGAAGATGCAGGTGAGCGCCTGGCAGAACAGCTTGTCGTAGGTATGGCGCTGTACCACATGGGCGAGCTCGTGCTGCAGTATGAGGCGACCCATCTCATCGTCCAGAGGCATGGTCTTATTCCATACCAGGTAGTGAAGGAAGGTAAAGGGAGCATCGGCATGATCGGTAAGGATGAGCCGTGCGCCATATGCATCTTTTGCCTGGGCACGCTTGCAGAACAGCAGCAGACGCGACACCCTGAGCAATAACATAGCCAGCATGAAAAGGCTGACGCCTGCTACCAGGAAAGCCGTAAGCATGGGCCATGAGACCGATACCTGAGAGGCTGGCTGTACAAGGGGTAGGACACCGCCGCTATCGGTTGCTGCGCCTGCGATAAGCGACACCGGTGACAAGCGGCCGGAGGCAGGAACAGGGATATTGACAGACCGGAACTGCAGGAATGGGATGACCACACTGGCCACCAGCGCCGAGAGCAGGAAGAAACGATTGTAGCGGTGCAGCGATCTGCCACGAAGTACGAACATATACCATGCGGCCAGTATGCCGCTGATGGCGATGCTTTTCAGGATGTACAATGTGAGTGTTCCCATGGGTCGGTCATTTTTTCTTTTTTAATTGACGGAGGAGAAGTTCGAGGTCGTCTACCGATAGCTTTTTATCGTCGACAAGGAAGGATACCACACTGCTGAAGGAGCCATCGAAGTAGCCCTTTACGAAGTGGGTGAGCGATGAGCGGGAGTATTCTTCGCGGCTTACACTGGGGTGATACCTGTGTATACGCCCTACGGGTTCTATATGTACGAACTCTTTTTCTACCAGTGTTTTCAGTATGGTGGCCACGGTGTTCTTGTGCGGCTGCGGGGCGGGCATATTCTCCACTACCTCCATGAGCAGGCCATTGCCTAGCTGCCATAGCACCTTCATCACTTGTTCCTCTGCCTTGGTAAGTTGTTTCATTTAAAACTAAGATTGTAGTTCAAATGTAGAACTATAATGTTAGTTTGGCAAAAAAATGTTTAGAGATCTGTTGTGCAGGTATGCAGTGTGGCGGGTGCGATGCTAAGAACGATGTAGCGTGCGCTGGGGTTATTGTGTATATTTGATGATATTGGAAAATAGACAAAACGGAATATGTCGATAACTAAAGAAGCTGAACTGATAGGGATGAAGAGGGTAAGTGAGGCGGTGGCCTATACCCTGAAAGAAATGAGGAACTATGCACGGCCGGGTATGACCACAAAGCAGCTAGACGACCATGGGGCAAAGATACTGGCGGATATGGGGGCGAGGTCTGCGCCATACGTTACCTATGGTTTCCCGGGATATACCTGTATAAGTGTGAACAATGAGTTCTGCCACGGCATACCCAGCGACAGGAGAATACTAAGAGAAGGAGACCTGGTGAATATAGATGTATCGGCAGAGCTGGATGGCTTTTGGTCGGACAATGGAGGGTCGTTCGTGCTGGGGGAGGATGTGAATCGGCATCAACAATTGGTAGATGCATCGAAGGAGATACTGCGCAAGGCGATAGATAACATAAGAGGTGGTGTGCGGATAGCCGATATAGGCTACCTGATGGAGACCGAGGCCAGGAAACGTGGCTACAAAGTGATAAGGAACCTGACAGGGCATGGAGTAGGCAGAAGCCTGCACGAAGAGCCCAGCGAAATAGCGAACTACAGGGACCGGCTGAACCTGACGAGATTCAAGAAGAATTCGGTAGTGGCCATAGAGACATTCATATCGACAGCATCGACCTATGCAGAGACCCTGAGGGATGGATGGACGATGGTAGGGAACAAAGGCGGCTTTATGGCGCAGCATGAGCATACCATAGTGGTAACGGATGGCCTGCCTATGATACTGACAGAGATGAATGGTATATGGAACTGATAGGGCGGGATGTCAATGCTAATATTTTGTTAGAGCGTTGCTTTGCGCGTTAAAGTGCTGACACATAGCTACTTTTGTGTCCTTGTCCAAGTATTGAAGTGTGATGGATATATACAAGCGCGGAACACAGCGCCATATCATTGTAAGGCGTTTTTATGTATTTCTTTTGTTCGTGCTCGTAGCGCCCGATGTTATAGCCCAACAGAGCTTTTTTAATGTGCCCAGCTCTGATATAACCCCCAGGAGGAAACTGTTCTTCCAACAGCAGTTCAGCTTTTACAGGTCGGGTATCCAGTCAAATACTACTACTTCTTATGGCCTTGGGCATGGCTTTGAGGCTGGGCTGAACCTGCTGGGCGTGAGCGATGAGTTCGGCAAGAGGATTGCCTTCAACGACCATACTGAGCCATATGCACCGCTGCTGGCAGTAAATGCGCAGAAAAAATTCGAGCTGTCGCATGTTGTGTCTGTGGGGCTAGGCACCCAATTGGGCATGAACAGGGACCGTGAGTGTGGGGCATATGTGTATTCGAATGGAGTATACCTTGCCGAACGTACCAAAACAAAGCTGGTAGGAGGTGTATACTATGCATCTGACGGCTATTTTGGGCCAGAAACGCGTAACTGGAGCGAGGATAGGCTGCTAAGGAGGTTCGGGCTGCAGTGGGGCATAGAGCAGAACCTGTGGAAAGACAAATTGTTCTTTCAGACAGACTATATAAGCGGGAAGCATTCGCTGGGGCAGATAGTATTTGGCGGCGCATATTGTCTTACCAGGCAATGGGTGGTATCATCGGGTATTCAGCTGGCTACAGAGAACAGCAAGGCGCTGAACGAGCTGGTGTTCGAATTGACGTATGTGCCTAAGTGAGGCAGGACCTCGAACAACTGTTCCTGTTGTATCTACCTAAAATACGTTAGTGGTCTCAAGTCCACCTTTCCACGGCGGCTACGGTATCTGCCGGGTTGGTATTGAAGCAGATGCACGCCTGTGGCGCTTCTGTATGTATCACATTGATCAGTTGCTCGAACAGCATGAAGTTGTTTCCCGGAACGCGTATGCCGGCGCCTATAAGTACTATGTCGAACTGTACCTGTTGCAACTTGTCTTTCAGGGTGCTTGCTGCAGACAGCCCGAAGTCTGTCCAGCATAGGTCTGCGTCAAAGCCTTTTTCGTTGAGGTGCTGAATAGCCCCTTTTATTCCTGCTTCTACTTTTTGGGCAGTAAGGCCCGGGAAGGCGCTAAACTCCGGTGAGCTAAGATCGATGATATAGGGATCTATACCGACAATGAGCACTTTTTTTGCAGCCATGATGTTGTGTTTTTTATGACACAAAATTATTTAGGGCTATCCCGCTGTCCATTGACATTTGGTAAGTTCTTTCAGTTGCCTGCCAGCTTTTTGCGTATGCGGCTCAGACTTTCGGGCGTGAGACCGAGGTAGGAGGCAATATAATGCTGCGGCATTCGCCGGAAAAGTGATGGTCTTTTTTTGAGCAGGTCCAGATAGCGCTCCTCGCCCGATCTCAGTTGCATATCGGCCAACTGCTGCTGCATGGCGGCTGCCCATTTCTGATACCCTTTCATATGTGCCTCTGCCCACCATGGGAAGCGGGAAAATACTACTTCCCAGTTCTCCCTGCTTAGTGTCAGCAGTTGGGAGGCTTCTGTAGCCTGGTAGTTGTAAGCGCTTGCCAGATTATTTCTCATTGCAGGCAGGTCGCCCACAAAATGCCGTTCCTCGGCAAAATATACATTGGACTCTATGCCATTCTCGCTCACCAAGAACTGCCTGAGGCAGCCATCCAGCACGAACATGGAGAACCTTGGCACTGTGCCCGCCCTTTGGATAAATTCATTCCGCTTATATTCCCGGTGATCCCATAGCTGTGCAAACCGTTCTACTTCCCCGGTGCTTACGGTGACGCGCTTTTTCAGCTCCTCAATGAATATGGTGATATCGATATCCCTGTTCCCGAAGATCATCAGCATAAAAATAGGCCATTTCTCGATGATGCCGAGGGCATAAGTTGATAGCGAATGTGAGAGTGGCTGCGGAGAGAAATGAGCGCAAAACAAAGATGTATTTGGAAGAACAAGAAAGACAGGAGGTAAGATGACCGCTGCCGGTAAGTTCTTGTGCCAGAAACGGTGTGAGAGCAGAGGGAAAAGAAAAACGAAGGCGGAAGGGCCTTCGTTTTTCTTTTTTGGTCTCCTGCGCTGACGCTTCGGCGACCGATGTCGGGAAGACAGGATTCGAACCTGCGACCCCCTGGTCCCAAACCAGGTGCGCTACCGGCCTGCGCTACTTCCCGAACTTAACTGCCTGCATTGCTGCGGGCCGTACCGGTGTAAAAACCAGCGGTGAGGGCGGGATTCGAACCCGCGATACATGTTGACCACGTATGCCAGTTTAGCAAACTAGTGGATTCGGCCTCTCTCCCACCTCACCTTTATGGCCTTTTATTTTTCCTTATTTCTAAGGGACTGCAAAGATAATAGAATTGTGCGATCGTGCAAATGAAAAATTTCATTATTTATCGCTGTGGTCAAATGGGCGCTATATGCTGGCCATCTGCACCTTCTGCTGTATCTCCATCAGGTTCTCCTTGTATTCGGCATCGGTGGCCATCAGGTTCTCTACCGTTTGGCAGGAGTGTATGACCGTAGTATGATCGAAGCCGCCGAAGTGATCGCCTATGGTCTTGAGCGACTGCTTGGTGAACTTCTTGGCAAAATACATGGTTATCTGGCGGGCCAGCACTACCTCGCGCTTGCGCGTTTTGGTAAGCAGCTTATCATATGGCACATGGTAGTAGTCGCATACCATTTTCTGAATGTTCTCTATGGTCATTTCGCGCGCGGCCGTCTTCACGAAGTTCTTCATCACGCGCTTGGCTATGTCCAGGTCTATTTCTTTCTTGTTCAGCGTGGCCTGTGCAAAGAGGGCTATGAGCGCACCTTCCAGCTCGCGTACGTTGCTCTGCACATTGTATGCCACATAGCGTACCACCTCATCGGGTATCTCCAGGCCTTCCTGCTTCATCTTCACGCGCAGTATGGCTTGGCGTGTTTCGAAGTCGGGTGCCTGTATATCGGCATTGAGGCCCCAGCGGAAGCGGCTCAGCAGGCGTTCCTGCATACCTTCCAGGTCGCGCGGGGCGGTATCGCTGGTAAGTATTATCTGTTTGCCGTTCTGGTGCAGGTGGTTGAAGATGGCGAAGAACACATCCTGTGTCTTTATGGCCGATACGAAAAGGTGTATATCGTCCATGATGAGCACATCGATGAGCTGGTAGAAGTGAATGAAATCGTTCACTTCATTGTTCTTCGAGTGGTCTATGAACTGGTTGATGAATTTCTCGGCGCTTACATACAGTACCGACTTATTGGGGTGCAGCCTGCGCACCTCGTTGCCTATGGCCTGTACCAGGTGGGTCTTGCCCCAGCCCACACCACCGAACACTACCAGCGGATTGAAGGCAGTGGCACCGGGCTTCTGGGCCACATGTATGCCTGCAGAGCGGGCTACGCGGTTGCAATCGCCCTCTACATAATTATCGAAGATGTAATTGCTGTTCAGCTGCGGGTCTATCTGCATGCGCTTCAGGCCCGGTATGGCATATGGTGTCTTTATGCTGTGCGGGTCGTCCCACTTCAGCGGCATGTCCACATAGTTATTATCGCGCGCAGGCTTGCTCTGGGTACTACCCGGCATGTTCACCGATACCGGCTTGCGGGTACTGCTCTCCATCATTATCCTGTACTCCAGCCTGCCTTCCTTGCCTAATACCCTTTTTATGGTCTTGCCCAGTAGTTCTACATAGTGCTCCTCAAGCCATTCGTAAAAGAACTGGCTGGGCACCTGCAGTGTGAGCACATTGCCCGACAGGTTGACGGCCTTGATGGGCTCGAACCATGTCTGGTATGTACGCCAGCTAAGGTTATCTTTTATTATCACCAGACATTTTTCCCAAAGTTGTTCCGCCTCGGTAAGAAGATCGTTGTTGATAGTATTGTAATGATCGTTCGCCATGTTTTATATAAAGAGAACTGTCGTTGTTATTTTTAGTTTTCTGTTTTCTCATTTACCGGCAAAAGAGGTCGACAATGCACCAGCGAAATGTTATCTCGCTTCAAGTATCTTTTGTTTTCTCGTTTACCTAAAGTTATTGTTTTTTTTACGAAGCCTCAACTCTTTTTCACTGTCCATTTGTGGTTCCCTTCTGTCTTACAGCGGGAGGACGAAATTGCTAACAAATTGTTGAAAAAAAAAATCAGACCGTACTTGTTTGTTTAGCGAAACTTACAGAATGACATCTGGTGTTTTGGGGGCTATTGTGATGCTGCGATGATGGTGTGCAAGTACACAAGTGTGTGTGCATGAACGCAAGTGTGCCGGTGGTCTGAAATGCGCTGCTGTAGCGGTTTTTAGCACGTTTCATCATCTGTTGATGTGATATGGATAGGACTATTTTTTAACAAAACAAAATTATTAACAAAAAAGGAGCGCGTTGAAAAATGCCTGTTTCCCGTTAACAAAAACGAGTGTGCATAAGTAGGTGTAGTGCACATTTTTTTTGTCATTTTTTTGTGAGCGGAATGTGCTATTTTTTAACGGGAAAAGCAGCAATGTGATCTATGTAATGAAGGTGTGTATCACTGTTATTCACTCAGCATTCTCACGGCCTCATCCAGCACCTCGTCCTTGCCTGCGGCAATGCCTTTTATGGTAGGTCTTACTTCTTTGTCTATTCTTAGACCTTCTACTTGTGTGGCGGTACCATCGGGGTAGAAAATACCCACACCCGAAAGCCATGTGCGTATGCCGCCGGGCAGCACTATCTCTGCCGTGGCACCATTGGCGCCCGCTGTTCTGCTGCCTATTACTTGGGCGCCGTTCATAGACCGCAATGCCAGGGACTGGTACTCTGCACTGCTGTGCGTGGTCTCATCTACCAGTATCATCAGCTTGCCTGTATAGTGCTTTCCTTTTTCGCCACCGGTCAGTATGGGGTCGCCGAACTCGAACAGGCCGGGTATATCTATGTTCATAGTGGTCTGTTTTGCGAATGCAGAGGCCTCGGGCTTCAGCCATGCCGTATAACCTGCCATCATAGATACGGCAGGGTAGCAGCGCATATCTACTATTATGCCTTTTGCATTTTCGAAAGAAGCCTGTATGTTCTTCAGGTCGCTGCCTGCGAGACCGGCGGGGTATATATAGCCGATGTTGCCTGCCAGCATTCTGTACCCTTGCTCATTTGTGTGCCAGGCATCGGCCTTTCGCATCCACTCTGCTACGCGTATGCGGGGTACTGTTATATCCCTGCGTTCGCCATTGCGCGATATAGAGAGCTTTGCCGAAGCACCTGCACCGCGCAGCAGGAAGCCGTCTGCGCCCGCCATCGCAGCCAGTTTGGCCTGATGATTGGAGGCGGGTACGATATCGAGATACTTGCGTATGAGGTCTATCATGCCCATGCCATCTATCATTTCTATCACATCGCCGGGCTTTATGATGCCGGTTATGTTCAGGGTGTCTTTGTAATAACCCGTTACCACAAGCTGGTCTTCGACGAAACGTGCTTTGAAAGGAGTGATGTATATACCCTTGTGCGTCTCCAGGGCTTTGCTCCTGGCGTCCAGCCGGCCATGCCCGTCATTGATGCGGGTAAAGAGCCTGAGACAGGCAAGCTGGTAGGCCAGCGTATCGCCCGCATTGGCGAACTCCTGCACCATATCGGCCAGCATACGGCCACGGTTGCGGGTGGCGTGCCTGTTGGGGGCATAGTATTGTACTATGTTCCAGTAACGGTAAAGGGCCAGCAGACGCATACCTGCATCAGGGTAAGGAGTGGCATCATACGGGCGCTCGTTCAGGAACTCGGGGTTGCCCTCGGTGGCCATCTTCACATATTGCCTGTTCTTACTGCTTTCCCGGTTCTTTTTTATGCTATCCAGCTTGCTGCGCAGGCTTTGCGGCACGGTAGTGATGAACAGGCTTGCATAGTCGGGGCCGGTGAAGGTCTTTGCTTCGTTGGTATTGGTAACGCATTTACGGCATGCTGCAGGCACACCCATCCTATCGACCCAGCGCTCCATGATGGCATAGGAAGAGTCCATGTTCGCAGCGGCTATCACCTGTGGCATTACCCGGAACAGCTCGGCATCCATATCGACAGCGCCTGATGTGGCATCAGGATGGTGATATTTGAGGAAGCCCCATAACATACCTAGGTGAGCAAGCTCTGTAGCCTTGGTATCGTGCAGCCATACCTCTTTGATACCCGATCCGCTGCGGAAAGTGGTATCGCCGGCGGGGCGGCCGATAGCTACAGATGTAAATAAAAACATGCATACAGAGAAGGTAAGTAGAGATATGCGCATATGGGGTGTGGTTCCAGCGGCGAAAGTAAGACGATCTTGCCGCAAGTTATATGTATGCCATTGTTAATGCCTGTTAAGCACCGGGACCGTGAATGACAGGCCGGAACCAAGGAACAAAAAATGCAGCATACAGAGGTGCGTCCGTTCTTTTAGCTTTCGTGGATATATAGATGGGGTTTTACTATAAACTTAACAATTGGGGTGTTATTTTTGTTCAGCACATACCCGCATGAACGCCCGCAAGATCTATCCGCTCATAGTTGTGCTCATCACCCTTTCGGTGGTGGGTATACTGTTCATCCAGATGTCGTGGATAAACAATGCCATAAAGCTGAAGCATGAAGAGTTTCAGCGGTCGGTGGACAATGTGCTGAAACAGACCCGCGAAACTGTATTTGGCAAATACCTGACCAAACAGACAAACTATATACTGGACGAGGACTCCCGCCGTTTTTACCTTGCCAACCATTTTACAATAGAAGGTTCTTTTACCAAAGACGAGATAACCGAGATAATAAGGCGTGAGCTGAAGAATAGCAACATAAAGCAGAGTTCCTTCGAGTACTGCATCACCAATATATATAAGAACGTCATTCTGCACTCCGACCATTTCACTGCGGCCGATATGGAGGGTGCATACAGGGTAGAGCTGGCCCCCGAAGACTCTTACAGGGCCAGGGAGACGCTCTTCCTATCTATAAGAGAGGATAAGAATCTCATCATTCGCGAGATGGGGTGGATGATAGTGGCCTCTATAGTGTTCACCACCATCATAGTGCTGGCCTTTGCGGTAACGGTGCGCACGCTCTTCAACCAGAAGAAACTATCGGAAATAAAATCGGACTTTATCAATAATATGACGCATGAGCTGAAAACGCCTCTTGCCACTATATCGCTTGCCATAGATGCGCTCACCAATGAGAAGGTGATACATGATACGGACAAGATAAAGATATACAGCGGCATGATAAAGGAGGAGAACAAGCGCATGAACAAGCAGGTGGAGAAGATACTGCAGGCCGCAAGACTGGAGAAGGAGGAGATAAAACTGACGCTGCAGAAACTGGATGCACACCAGGTGATAAGCAAAGTGGCCCACAATATGGCCCTGCAGATACAGGAGAAGAACGGATCGATAGACCTGCGGCTGGCAGCTACCGATGCTGTGGTGGAGGCCGATGAGGTACACTTCTCGAACATCATCTTCAACCTGCTGGACAATGCCATGAAATACTCTACCGAGGCCCCGAAGATAGTAGTAGAGACCCTGAAGCATGGCAATGGCATGCTGACCATAAAGGTGAAGGACAATGGTATAGGTATGGACAGGGAGACGCAGGCGCGCATCTTTGAGAAATTCTACCGTGCACATACCGGGAACATACACAATGTAAAGGGCTTCGGCCTGGGCCTGAGCTATGTGAAAGCCATAGTAGAGGCGCATGACGGCCGTATAAAAGTAGAAAGTGCCCCCGGTAAAGGAAGCACTTTCACTATCACACTACCCGGAGGTATCAGGTAAAAAATATCACATCACGGTACAGAGGCCTTTGATGACCGCTGCGAGGCGCACGGCATCGTATATGCGCTGGTCGCTGGCACCCTGTTCCTTTACCGAATGCTCGTGCGAGGTAACACAGCGCTCGCAGCCATTGACGGCCGATATGGCCAGGCTCATGAGCTCGAACAGGGGCTTACCCATCACCGGATTCATCATTATGCTCATGCGTAGCCCGGCGGGTTGCTTGTTGTAGAACTCATTGGCGTGCATGTAGTGGCGGAAGCGGTAAAAGATATTGTTGAGGGCCATCATAGAGGCGCAGGCGTGTGTCTCGGCTATCTCTTCGGCGTTGGCACCCTCGGCGTTGGCTCTTTTCTCGAATGCGGCTATCAGTATATCGTTCTTCTCATTGGCGGCTATGGAAAGCGCCAGAATAGCAGCTTCTTTTTTGGTCATACTGGCACTGTTCAGCACGCCGTTCACGTTCAGTTTCATGTCGCGCAGGTAGCGCTGATTCACGGCGGCCATTGCCTCCAGGCTTTTGCTGGTATGGCCGGCATCTATACCCAGGTCCTGGAAGAAGGTCTGTATGGTCTCGTTGGTGGTGGTAGTATTCATGTTCGTTCGTTTATAATAATGTACTTGCAAGTAAAATGTTCAGCCCCTCCCATCCCTGCCTGCGGCAGGCAGGCTACCCCAAGGGGAGGTGAGGTAGAGTATTCGTGTTTTGAAAAACTATCCAAGTAAAAGGCCTTCCGCAGCATAGTACGCAGCAACGGAAGGCCTTCTTATATGGTTCAGTAATTAGCCTACTGCGGGTTCCAGTGTAGCCTCGCCTTTGCTCCAGTTGCAGGGGCACAGCTCATCTGTCTGCAGGGCATCCAGCACGCGCAGTACCTCTGCTACGTTACGGCCTACTGACAGGTCGTTAACGCATACCCAGCGTACTATACCATCGGGGTCTATGATGTAGGTAGCGCGGTAGGCCACCCTTTCATCGGCAGAAAGTATACCCAGCTCATCGGCCAGCGACTTGGATGTGTCGGCTATCATAGGGAAACGCAGGTCGCGAAGATCGTTGTGAGACATGCGCCAGGCGTGGTGTACATATTCGCTATCTGTAGATGCACCGAGGAGGATGGTATCGCGATCGGTGAAGTTGGTGTAGTTCTTATTGAACTCAGCTATCTCTGTAGGGCAAACGAAGGTAAAATCCTTTGGCCACCAGAACATCACAGCCCACCTGCCATCTATATCCTTGTTGCTGATCTCTTTGAATTCATTGCCTTTTTCGATACTTACTACCGATCGTTTTTCGAACTCGGGGAACTTCATGCCCACGGTCACAAAATTGTTTGCCATAGTTTCTTTTTCTTGTTGTTTTTAATTGCGGTGCAAATATCGGTCATTAGGAACAGTAATACCTGTTCCTGGTCATTGTGTTTGGCTATAAAAGAATAGGATAATTCAATCTCCCGGTAGCGCGAATTGATATTGCATATGCTACAGACGGTCAGTATCAGTTGAGAGAAATGCCCGGTATGGCAGCGGGTATGGTGTTGTGGAATAGCAAAGGATGGCATACTACCTCTGTAAAATACTGGTAGAGCGGGAAGCCCAGTACCAGTTCCATAGCCTCCTGTTCATCCTCGGCATTGATGACACACCATACCATATTGCGCGCGGCCGATACGCTGTAAGAAAGTACACGTCCCTCCGCTGACAGCTTATTGATATGCGCCCTGTGCAACGGTATGGTGGCCGCCATGCTATCGGTCATTTCGGGTAACTCCAGTTGAAAAAGAAAAGCAGCCAATGTTACCTATTTATAGTTAAATAATAGCAGACAGGGGCCGTTGTTCCGGCTTATCGCAGCAGCGTCACGTTCCCTTTCTTGTTTATGCGTTTACCACTTTTGCAGAAGCCGTCCGCCTCATATACATACACGCCTTCTTCTGCCAGCGAACCGTTGAACAGGCCGTCCCATTTCTGGTTGGGGTCGGTGGTGGTGAATACAAGCTGGCCATACCTGTTGTATACATGCAGGTAGTTCAGCTTAGACAAAGAGTTGTTAGAGACACCGAACCTGTTGCTTCCCGGGTGGGGGCTTGTGGGCGAGAAAGCGTTGGGGATGTTGAAGTCCTCGCAGCTTACGCGTACGGTTACGGTATCCATGGCCATACATGCGTAACCTTCGCCTATCTCTATCACCTTCAGGTAGTAGGTAAAATCATTAGGTGGGTTCACATAAGGATTGGCCACATTGCTGTCGCTCATATACTGGTAGGGCGACCAATGATAGACGTAATTGCCAACCGATGTGAAGGGGCCTCCTATGATAGAGATGGCGCCATCCTTTATCCACCTGTCGGGGCCTGCATCAGCATTCACCTTCACTACATTCACGCGTATGGCAGTGTCTACTATACAGCCGAAGGGGTAGTACAGTGTGTAGCGGTATGTGGTAGAGTGGTCGGGGTAGATGCGCACAGAATCGACATAGATATTGGTAGTGTCTATGTTGTGGCCTGCAGCCCACCTTATAGAGTCGGCAAGGGTAGATACCGCATAGAGGCGCAGCGTATCGCCCTGGCAGAGCGTGGTATCGTTATTGCGGTAAAGGGTAGGGGGCGCCAGTACTGTTATATCCTGGCAGTCTACACGCTGGGTAGGCATACCTTCGTCCACTACATAGTACACATTATACACGCCGGGGCTGGTGTAGGAGTATATGGGAGGATCGACCTCGGTGAAAGAAGGTATGGTAGCGCTGGTGCATTGGTTGAAAGATATGCGGGTGAGGCTGCTGTCGCGGCCATTGGTAACGAAGGCCGTTACAGTGTCCTTATCGCGCAGGAAGCCGGATATGGCAGTAGGGAAGTTCATGCCGCCTACTACGCTGTAGGTGATGCCTACATAGTCGGTAAGGAGGGGCATTCTTGCCTTGGGCATACGCACCTCTACGAGCTGTGAAGTGGTACTGTCGGTGATGTAGAGGTGGAAATAGTTACAATCGCGTACCAGCGACAGGGACGATGGTTTCAGTACCCTGAAGAGGAAGTCGCCGAGGTTGTAACCTACGGGAGTAAGTGTATCGAGCGTAGTGCCGAGGTCTATCCTGGCTATGGTGCTGTTGCCGAAGTTGGATATGAACAGGTGCCACTCGCCATTGTCGTATGCAGCGGCAAGGTCTGACGGGAAGTTCAGCACACCATCGGGGTTGTTGAAGTTCCTGGCAGTAGGGGTGATGGATGGATTGAAGGCAAAATCGAGCTGTACAAGGTTGCTGGAACCGTAGTTGACCACATAACCCAGCCAGCGACCACTGGCGTCTTTAGCTACAAAGAGACCTTTGGGGTGGAAGAGCGCATTTCCTGTATTGCCAAAGTTGGCGATGTTGGGCTTGGGGTTGTTGAGGTGGCGGCCGAAATCTACGCGGGCAAGCTCTGACGTAGCGGCTTCGAAACCACCTGCCACGAACAGGTGCCACTTGTGCGAAAAGGTATCATAAGCCATGTAGACCGTAGTAGGGTTCTCCGGCAGGCCACCGGCAAGGTTGCCGAAATTGGTGATGGACGGCACATTGCTGAGGCTATTGCCGAAGTTGAGGCGAAGCAGTTCTGTGGTCTTGGCATTGACAACGAAGCCGTAAAAATTGCCGCTGTCATTGGCTATTTCCATGCCGGCAGGTATACTGAAGTCGAAGTTGTCGCCCATATAGGTACCAGAGGGCGCATTGAAGAGGTAGCCGGAGCAGAAGCCCCAGAAGTAGGACCTGCCATCGAATACTTTGCTGGATAGTTTCACGGGTTGGTTGACACAGACCGTATCGGGAGAATTGAACAATGTCTGCGCGAACGAACCAGTGACCAGCGACACCATCAATATCGCTATAAGAAGCAAGCGTTTTTTCATAAACCTATCTGTATAAGATACTATAAGTGACGATGCAGCAATATGAACCGTGAGTTCGGGCAGTGTTTTTCAAAGAAAAATACTGTGCACGACCTACCGTGGCCTATTTTTGCAACGTGCCTAATATTCCGCTAATATAAACATCTTAGCCGGAATACTTTAATAGCAAAGGTGTATATTTATTTCCGCAAATCAAAACCGATATATGTTGCAAAAGTTTACTTTAAAGAGGTTGGTGGTCGTGTGTTCTGTGGCAGGTATAGCCACCATGACCGCCTTCCCCACCCATGCCAAGGAAGGTATGTGGCTGCCGCCCAACCTGAAAAACCAGGAAAGGGACATGAAGGCCGCAGGATTACAGATAGCTATAGATAAGATCTATAATGAAAATGGAACGGGCCTTAACAACGCCATAGTGCTTTTTGGTAAGGGATGTACGGGAGAGGTGATATCGCCCAAGGGGCTTATACTTACCAATCATCATTGCGGGTATGGCAGCGCCCAGGCGCTTAGCAGCCCCGAGAAGGACTATTTCGCCAATGGTTTCTGGGCAAAGAGTATGGCCGAGGAGCTTCCCTGTAAGGGCCTGACGGTGACCTTCATACGCCGTATAGAGAATGTGACCCAGAGAATACTGGATGGTGTGGCCGATACCCTGCGCGATGCCGTACGCGATAGTATAGTGAACGCACGCGTGGCCGCCGCCGAGAAGGAAATGGCGAAAACAACGGGTATGGATGTACTGATAAAGCCCTATTTCAAAGGCAATGAATTCTGGGCGGCCATATCGGAGACCTTCCGCGATATACGTTTCGTGGGTTTTCCGCCCAATGGGATAGGCGCCTTTGGCGGCGATGTGGAGAACTGGATGTGGCCCCGCCATACCGGGGATTTCAGCATATTCAGGGTATATGCAGGGCCTGATAATAAGCCTGCCGACCATTCGGCTAACAACAGGCCCTACGAGGCCCCGCAGTATTTCACCATCAATGCCAACGGCTATAAAGAGGGCGATATGACAATGGTATATGGTTTCCCCGGCACTACGAACCAGTATATCTCGTCGTTCGCGCTGAAGCATGTGTACAACATAATGGACCCGATAAGCATAGAGGCCCGTACCCGCAAACTGGACATATGGACAAAGTATATGAACAATGACAGGGACATATTTCTGAAATATACCGCCAAGCGTGCCACCGTGGCCAACGGCTGGAAGAAATGGCAGGGCGAGGTAGTAGGCCTGAAGCTGAACAATGCCACAGGTAAAAAGCAGGCATACGAGGCCACCTTCCGGAAATGGGCCGAAGCCGATAATACCCTGCCATGGGCCGATGTGCTGCTGCCTCGTATGCAGATAGCTGCCGAGGGCGCCGACAAGGTGGTGGCCGAAGAGCAATACATAAAAGAGGCGGTACTGGGCATAGAGCTGGTGCAGCAGGCCGGTATAGCAGAGAAACTGGTAGCCGTGATGCGCAGCAAGCTGAGCGCAGATACTGTAAAGGATTCACTAGGCAAGCTGGTGGCGGCGCAAGAGGCTTTTTACAAGAACTATGATGCCAATACCGATAAGGATGTGTTCAAGACACTGATGGCGCTTTACTTTGAGAAGAACAGCGCATCGCTGCCTGAATATTATACAACCGCATACAGGGCGCATGGGCAGGATATGGGTAAATGGGCCGATGATATATATACCTCATCGGTAATGGTGTCGCAAGACAGGCTAAAGGCATGGGCTGCACAGCCCGATAGTGCAAAACTGCAGAACGATGCGGCATACCGGCTGTATGATGCCATAAGCCGCATGCGCAAACAGCGCATACAGCCCGCACTTACTGTATACAATACAGATATGCGCTTTTATGAGCGGCTGTACATGAAGGCGCGTATGGC
Organism: Nemorincola caseinilytica; assembly: GCF_039540515.1. Taxonomy (NCBI): domain Bacteria; kingdom Pseudomonadati; phylum Bacteroidota; class Chitinophagia; order Chitinophagales; family Chitinophagaceae; genus Nemorincola; species Nemorincola caseinilytica. The sequence continues at coordinate 142,545 of NZ_BAABFA010000011.1, forward strand.
GCATGATAAGAAACGGGAGTTCTACCCCGATGCGAACCTGACCCTGCGCCTGACGTACGGACATGTAAAAGGCCTGGACCCGGATGGCCCTGCAAAATACGCTTACCAGACCACGCTGGGCGAGGTAGTGGCGCTGGATGACACAGCATCGGACGTGTTCAAGGTGCCGGCAAAGCTGAAGGAACTGTACGAACGCAAGGACTATGGCCGCTGGGGCGTGAACGGGGTGATGCCGGTAGCCTTTGTGGCATCGAATCATACATCGGGTGGCAACTCGGGTAGCCCGGTGCTGAACGCCAGGGGAGAGCTGATAGGTACCAACTTCGACCGAGCGTACGAGGGTACTATGAGCGACTATTACTTCGACCCCAACCGCTGCCGCAATATATCTGTAGATATACGTTATACGCTGTTCGTGATAGAGAAATTCGGCGATGCCGGCTGGTTGATAGATGAGATGAAAATAATAAAGAACAAGCCTGCGCCGAAGAAGTAATGGCATGTAGCTAATGGGAGAGGCGCTGATGCTATGCCATTGGCGCCTTTTGCTGTATATATCCTCTATGTTATTTCCCCGGGTCGTTATCGGCTATCTCGGGTTCATCGGCAGTGGCCGTCTTTTTTTCTATAAGGTCTATCACTAATGATAGAGAAGCTGCGAACAATAACAATACACCAGCCATAACACACCTCCGTTTTTAGTTTTAGGTAGGAGAGGCCTGGGGGCCTTTGATGTATATAGTGCAATGACCGTGCCAGATCTTACTTTACCCGGTATTAACAGATACTGATATTGTTAAAGCAGTACTAAAAACTGTTAGCTGTATGTGGAAACGCTATATCGGTATTTCGGTATTCTATTTACGAGTGGATATATAAAGGACTACCTTTGCTTTTCATCTTTAGAAAACAATTTTAAAACAATAAAACAATGGCAGCAGTATTCACTGATTCGAATTTTGATACCGAAGTGCTAAAGGCGGATAAACTCTCTGTAATAGATTTCTGGGCTCCATGGTGCGGTCCGTGCCTGGCGCTGGGCCCCACGATAGATGCACTGTCTGCAGAGTATGCAGGTAAGGTGAACGTAGGTAAGGTGAACGTGGACGAGAACCCCAACCTGAGCATCAACTATGGTGTGACCAGCATACCATGCGTGCTGTTCATAAAGGACGGTAAGGTAGTGGATAAGCAACTAGGCCTGGCCCCCAAGAACGTTTTTGACAAGAAGATACAGAAGATACTGGGTGTGTAAGCGAAATATTTGACAGCAAATTATAATAAAAGCGTCCCGGCATTGACCGGGACGCTTTTGTTTTACAAAGATCAGGATGGGGTCATTGCAGCTTTAGTGGTCTGCTGTTCTGAAAAAGGGAAGGTGTTATTTTCTGAGGGGTAGCATCTCCATTGTTCTTATTGTCAGAACGTATTCGGATAAAATATTCTTTTTGTGCTTTCTGATCGAACTGAAGAGATGTGGAAGCGGGCGTACCCCTGGCCAATATGTTCATATCCTCATCTATTATTTCTACAGTGCTATTCTCCGCTATGCCGTCCGGCAGTACCAGTTTGGTGGCAGCAAGTGGCTTTTCGTATGAGCAGTCGAAGCAGAACGGTATCTTTATCATGTCGTTCTCATGAACGATCATGTTCTGCCTTAATCTTCTGATATTAGCATTGTACTGTTGCAAACAGGATGAGAGGTGATCGTAGCATACGGCACAAAATGGCTTTTCAAGCTCTTTCATATGACAATGAAATTGTGGCCGGTAGATCTTTTTAGGATAATATCCACCACCTTCCACTGCGCCGACGACGCCGACTGGCACGTCAGTATATGTAGGTATCGGCACACCTGCGGTAACGAATCTTCGCCATTTGAGATCTTCTGACCGTATAGTGGCGGTGAGGTTCGGCTCTTCGGGCTCCCCTCCACTGTATACCCGCCCACCGTCGGTAGGGTCGTCACATATATAACATGTGTATTCATCGCCAAGTTTGCCGATCTTATGTCCCAGTTCGTGCGTTATCACTTTCTGAAAACCATCGTCGCCTATAGATGTGAAAACGATATCGCTTGCACATCCGCCACTTTCCGTATTGGCAAAGACCACTACCGCATTATATCCTGGGGCTATGCCGGCCACCTGGTAACATAAGGCTTTATTGTCTGAGGTTATGCATCTTTTAGCCTCGTTCCAAGAGGTGTTGCCTAACCTGCAAGACAGAGCAGTATTGCGATATATGCCAGCTTGCGGATCGCTGATGCCAGACTCTTCGGATATAACATTCACCCTCCAGATATTGAATGCCTTTATAGCTGTAGCATAAGGGGGTGTTGTTCTTAGTTCTTGTACGGCCTCATCGACCTTGCTATTGAAGAGTGCCTGCTGAGATGCTGTAAAACCATCTCCAATGAATACGATGTCATACTTGGCATCTGTAGCCCCATTGAGCATAATGCGGGTATATTTTTTGCCATCGGCAGTGGTGACGATACGCGGCTGCGCAAATGCTGCAGCCTGCGAAAGGAGCAAAAATGCAACGAGTATTATGTTGAAACTTGTTCTCATCGGTTGGAGATCAGGAAGGTGGAAGGTGCATGTTTGTCTATTATTTTCCTATCGAGGCTATCGGTATCATGTGGGAGCTTGTAAAGTTTCAGTTTGAAATCTCCCTTCTCGTTGGGGACAGTAACAGAGAACATGGAGACCGATGTATCCTTATACTTTGTGATGCTACCACCCGGGCCTCCGAAGACCTCTTTTTCTTCAGTAGAGAAGGACACCCCTGAGGCTACTTTTTTATTGTTCCTATCGAGCATGTCGAAAGCATAATGAGTAATGAACATATCGTAGCCGGGAGAGCCATCGGCTGTCATTTCTTCCCTGACCTTTATGACGCTGTCACCTTTCCTCTGAAAATAGATCTTCTTGGCGGGGTATGCCAGCATGGTAAAGGGCAGCCGCTCTTTTTTATTGTAGCCAGTGCTGACGGTAATAGTGAGTGGCCCTTCTTTGCCTTTGGGAACCAATACCCTTACAGAGTCGCCGGTCACTTCTATGATATCGGCTATGGTGCCTGCAAAACTTACCACTATACTATCTGCAGCTATGGGCCTGCCGGTGGTGATGAGGATCTCGTCTCCGGGCAGTGCTGCTTTATCTGACGACCTTACTTGTGCAAAGGTGGTGCACGCAAGTAAGATGAATATGGCCGATATTAAGGATCTGGTGCTCATGCCGGTCATTTTACGTTCCATGAAAGACCGAAGAGATAACTGATATCGCGGACCTTGTCTGTAGGTACATTGTCTATACGACCGTTGTACCATACTTCGGGCTCATATGGAGAACGAAGGCGTTCTACATCGGCCATGGCTATACCGAAGTTTATATTCAGGCGCTGGCTTTTACCAATGATAAGCGTAGGGCCCAGTGCCAGTGTGAACCTTGCCTGATCGTTGAAGAGCGCACCGAAGCCTATACTCATACCGTAATTGAAAAATGTAGCGTTCTGAGAGTGGGCATGCATATATATCATTCCTCCCAGGCTAGCCTTTTCGCCTTTTTTCTCGTATATAGAGCTGAAAGTTTCCTGTACGGTGGTATCGCGGGGTACACCATCTACCAGGTATTTCTTTGTGAATATAGAGTCTTTTGTCTTGAGGGTATATGCTTTGTCGTGCAGGCCGCTTATGAAAATGCCTCCTGCAAAGTCTATCTTGAATCCTTTTTTAGGCTCTATGTTTATGGTAGAGTACAGGCTTTTCTGGGTCTGATCCAAGGGCCTTTTGTATACCGAGATAACATGTATGTCTTTAGTGATGGTAACAGGGCTGGAAACAAAGCTAGGCTCTTCTTTGAGCCATATCCTTATTTGTGTATAGACAGACATCGTTTTGTTGAACGCGGGTAGTATCTTATCAACCCTGTTGGTGGCCATTTCGCTGGTCTTTTTGTCCAGCTCTGCCAGACCGTCGCTCAGCTTCTTGTATTTTTCTACGAATTTGTCGCAGTTGGTATTTTCGGCCTCTGCTTTTTTCCTGATGTCGGGTATTTCTTTCACAAGGTTGCTGATACCTTCATACATCTCATTCTCCAAGGCCGTTATATGCCTGCTTGTGACCTGTGCAGGCGCATTGCTCAGAGGGGTGGTCCTGTCCTCGAGGAACTTATTCATAGGTATAAGGAAAGTATTATTTATTTCTTCGTTTACAATGGTCGTAGATAGAGTGGGCAGCTGTTTCAAATTGGCCACCGCATCGTTTATGCGCTCTACATGAAGGAGGAATTCCTTGTACGTCCTGGTGCGGTTGTTTATATCATTGCTAAGCTCATTGAATCTTTTTGTAAGCGCATCGAGCGTATTGCAAGGAGGCAGAGGTGGCGGACCTTTTTTCTTTTTAGGTTTCGGCGCGACCGCAACAGCAGGGTCTGAACCTCCAGCTCCAGGCGATGGGGTTACAGGAGGCGCCGGAGTAGGAGCAGTAGCTGTTACAGCAGGTACATTGGGCAGTACTACGAACTTGGAGAAGGTGCTCTCCTGGTCCATGAAGAAGGATGCGGCGCTATCACCTACGCTTATTTCATATTGCAGCGGGTTGTAGTTATAGAATTCTATCTGTATATCCTGGTGCGATGGCCATTTATGCGGTGTGGAGACCCTGGTGTTTTTGGTGGTCTCCAGCCTTTTCTTAGACACATTGTAGTATACCCTTTCCTGGGCATACTGTTTCGTAGCCATTGCCAGCAATAAAAATATAAAAATGACTTTTTTCATATAAAAAATGTTTTATAACAAAAGTAATGTGCTATAACACCCTTTGTAAAGGGGATTTTTCCCGTATTATGCACCGTATTTTCCCCGGCAGAAAGGGGATAGATATTTTTTTTGTCCATGAGATGGGTCCTGGTGGTGCTATTCGCACCTTTTTTGTTATATTCACACATAATATAGTGTAGGACCCAACCTTTTTTGTGAAGGCGTGGTCTTATATATCGTGTAGTTGTATTAATAACCTATTATAGTTGTCGATCGCTTTGGCATATACTGTTACTGGCCAGGCCAGTGAGTTAGAGCAGCTCATCCATGGGTGCATTCGCAATGAGCGGAGCGCACAGGAGAAGCTATATAGGTTGTTCTATCCTAAGATGATGGCACTGGTACGCCGTTATATAGATAGCGATGCACAGGCCGAGGAAGTACTGAACAATGGTTACCTGAGGGCGTTCCAGAAGATAAAGCAGTACAATTTTCAGGGGTCATTCGAAGGATGGGTGAGGAAGATAATCTTTCATGCCGTAGCCGACCATGTGAAGCAGAACTCGAAATACGCTAACCAGATAGTGCTGGTAGAGAAGGACGAACTGGTGCATAAAGACCACGCCGACAGGCTGTATTACGATCAGCTGGTGCAGCTGGTACAGGCACTGCCGGAGGCTACGCGCACTGTTTTCAATATGTATGTGATGGAGGGTATGACCCATAAGGAGATAGGTGCACTGATAGGCATAAGTGAGGGAACATCGAAATGGCATTTGTCGGAAGGAAGAAGAATACTAAGAGAAAAAATAGAGAGGCTGGAGCTGCATGTGAAGTAGCTGCAGCGCTATGAGAACTAAAAAGTTATTTACAAAAAATAAAATTTATCCATATGGATAAAAATCTCATCAGAATAGACGACCTCGTCAGGCAGCACCTGGAGGGAGCCGAGGAGCAGGAGCGGGCAGGCGCGTGGCTGAATATGCGCGATCTGCTGGATAGGGAAATGCCTCAGAAAAAGCGCATAGCTGCGTTTTATTGGCGCAGGCTTTTCGGGGTAGTGGCGGCGGTATCGCTTGTGGGCACTCTGGCCGTAGGCGGGTACGAACTGTCATCGATATACAGGAGCAATGACAATGTTCCCGTAGTAGCCATGACGGGCGCCCCTGCAGCGTCAAAAGAGTCGGGCAGGGCGAATATGGAAGTGTCTTCGATGGACATGGAGAACGAACCCGCCACCGCAGGCAACATAACCGTAAGGGGCAACAGCCATATAGGCGGTGCGGCCCGCAATAACGAGAGCGCTGGTGCTGAAGCTGCTCTTGCTACCAACAACACTACTGCTACCAATAACAACAATACCACTAACTACAACAACACTGCTAACAACAACCCTACCAGTAATAATACTACAGGTAGCACCACTTCTACTACAGGGAATAACATACAGAATAACAATAACAATACAGAGCGCAGTAAGAACGTAACTACTAAGAATATAACTTCTGCCAATGACCGTAACAGTGAGCATGGTACTGCGAACAACAACAGAACGCAGATAGAGCGCATGGGCACAGCTTCTGCCAATGCTATGCATACAGATGCTGTGAGCAGCCACAACATAACCGCTAACGGTAATGCGGGTGGTACTGCTTATAGCGGTAACATAAGCGCACGCCGCACGGCACGCAAAGATGCTGCCACAGCGGGTAGCAAAGAGAACATTCCCGGTGTTGAGACACGCAAGCATATAATTGCAGATACGCGCAATGATGTTGTGACCACAGTAGGCAGCAGGGCTGTACCAGACAAGCCTGTGACCGGAGATGATGTAAGGGCAAGGAACAACAAGACCACTAACAACAATGGCCATAGCACCACGGGTAGCAGGCCACGCGCTACCGCTGCGACCACAGGCAGTGCATCGGTAAATGCTGATGGCTCGAAGCCTGTTGCTGTGAGCACTGCCGGCCGCAAGAATGGTACTGCATCGCATAATGTGAACAACAGCGAGACGCATAAGGGCAACACAGCCGGTGCTACTACAGGCAGAGAAGCAAGCGCGACCGCTACTGTGACCGGGCGCAGGCGTACGAGGACCGCAGCTACATCGGCAGCAACTCCTGCAGGCAGGGCTAACAATGACCAGGGTACCGCAGGTACTGTTGCCGCCAATGATAACAAGGCTGTGGCCACTAATGATATGCACAAGACCGCAGGAAACAATACCACTACACCTGCCGGCCGTGGCAATGACCGCAGCAGGCAGGATATAGGTGTGCTGAACAGTAGTGGGCCCGCTAGCATGGCTGCTGCTGCTACTACTGCAGACCCATCGGAAAAGAGTATAGCTAACAAAACTACAACTGCTACCAAGGCCGGTACCGTATCGTCTAACGCGAATGGTGCGCATGCGAAAGATGGTAGCGTGGCGAACAGCACAGGTGCAAAAAGTGGTGCAGCAAAAGCCAATACGACACGGGCAACTACAACCCAACAAAATGCTGCATCTGTCACCACAACGACCGCTGCAAAAGATAATAAGCAGGCGAACAGTGGGCGTGCTACAGCGGGTAGCAATAAGAGTGCTGTTGCATCTGCCGCCGGTAAGAAGAGCTCTGGCGTACCTAACAATACAGCAGCGGCTGCTAAGCAAACTAGCACTGCATCAGCAGGTAAAGAGACAAATGCTGCTACACCTGCAAATGCTAATACCTATGCTGCTGCCAAACAGAACAAGGCTGGCGTGACAGGTACTGATACTAAGAACGCAGGTACTAGATCTGCAGCGAATGAGGATGCACTGGCATCGGCCGATGGGGAAGAAGGTACTGCCCAGCAGAAACAGGACCCCGATCAGAAGATGATAACCAAGATGGTGGTGCGCGAGCGCGAAGTGAAGGACAATGACAACCAGATAACTACCAAGGTGGATACCCTGTCTATGGAGAAAATGAACAAAGAGGGTGTTGCGAAGAAGGATAAGGACCCTGCTGCGCCAACAGCGCCTGCAGGCAAAAAAGGTAGTAACACTGCTGCTGCACAGGAAGAAGAGACCCCTGCCGCTACAGCCGCTACTACCACTACCGAAGAGAACGAAGGTACCGGCCGCCGTGGCAGGAAGAGGGGCCGCCATCATGAGAATAATGTAGCTGCCGGAGAAGAAAATACACTTGCCGCATCGGCCGAGGGTATGGCCGAGGGCGAGGCAGTGCCTGCCGGTGCAGCATCGGCCACGCCTGCCGAAGAGGCAGCATCTACAGCAGCCACCACATCGGAAAGCAAAGCAAAGAAGAAGGCAAGCAAGCATTCGGGTGTGTCTGTACTGCAGCGCCTGAGCGCAGCGTTCAACGATGTGAAGACACATGCTACAGGTGCAAGGTTCACAGGTGGTATCACTGCCGGTGTGAACAGCAACTTCTTTGGCCCGAGCAAAATGAAAGGCTTCCAGTTCGGTATGACGGGCAACCTGGAGTTCAGCGAATCGTGGAATATAATGGCCGAGCTGAAATACTTCCACCGCCTGAACAATAATACAATAGATGACAGCTACTACGCCTATACACAGGTGGGTGGCCAGTACCGCAGGGAGCTGATACAGAACACCTATGATTTCGCAGCTATGCACAGTGTGGAAATGCCGCTCACCATCCGTTATGCGAAGGGCAACTTCAACTTCTATACCGGTGGTAATTTCCTGTACACATTCTCTATCAATACGGCTGCGGCCACTATGCCCAGCCTGACCACACAGCCTACATTCGTAAGCGCACCCGGCGAGGACAATACACCTAAGCTGAACGGTGAGACCGATTTCAGGAGCAGGTTCGGCCTCGGGTATATATTCGGCTTCTCTTACCAGGTGGCACCGAACACCAGCCTTGATCTGCGCAATGTGCAGACCATATGGGACAATGCGGCCACTACAGGCGCAAGGTCGCTGTCGGGCCAGCTATACAGGACACCATCGGTACAGCTTTCTATAATGTACCGCCTTGGTGGCAACAGGAACAAAGAATAAACTACAGTAAGGATATTTGTGACAGAGGCCGCTTTTGATAAGCGGCCTCTGTGCTATGTGAGGATGATGTAAGATACGATAGGCGTTTATTGCTTAATTTGTGCGCCATGGCGCGTGGACGCAAACGTGTAAGGGAGCAGTATACGACACATAATGCGGTACACCTGGTAAGGGGTGGCGCACACTATTTCGATACCCTGGTAGATATTGCGGGCAGGGCCAGGTATTCCCTGCATTTCCAGACCTATATATTCGATGCCAATGAGACGGGCTTCCTGGTGGCCGATGCGTTGATGGCCGCCGCGCAGCGCGGTGTGCATGTATACCTGATGCTGGATGGGTATGCATCTCAGCATTTACCCAAAGAATTCATCGGGAAGCTGCGGCAGGCTGGTGTACATTTCCGTTTCTTCGAACCACTGCTTTTTACCTATAAATATTACCTGGGCAGGCGCATGCATCATAAGATACTTGTGGCAGATGCCTATGAATGCCTGGTAGGAGGGCTGAATGTAAGCGATAGATATAATGACATGCCGGATGCGCCCGCCTGGCTAGACTGGGCGCTGCATGTAAAAGGTGAGGTGGCGCAAGACCTGCACAAGATATGTGTGCGCATGTGGCAGCGGTCTGTTTGGAAGCAGAAAAAATGCCTGCCGGATAGTATACCCTTGCCCCCAATGCCAAAAGAGGAGTGCATGGTGCGCATGAGCCGCAATGACTGGGTATATCGCCGTATAGATATATCGGTAAGTTATAGGCGCATGTTCACGGATGCGCGGCAGTATGCCACTATAATGACAAGCTACTTCTGGCCGCCGCGCAGGTTGCTGCTGCGTATGGAGGCCGCGGCCCGCAGAGGTGTAAAAGTAAGGGTGATACTAACAGGACAGGCAGATGTGCCGCTGGCCAAATATGCCGAGCGCTACCTGTATAGGCGGTTGTTCCGCAGCAATATAGAGATATACGAATACCAGCCCAATGTGCTTCATGCCAAGGTGGCCTTTCGCGATGATGAGTGGGCCACAATAGGCTCGTACAATGTGAACAACATAAGTGCATTTGCCAGTATAGAGATGAACCTGGACGTGTATGACAAGGATGTGGCCACCCAACTGCGTGATGCGGTGAAGCAGATAGTGGTGAACGATTGCATACAGGTGAGGAAGGAGTCATACGAAATAGCTACGAACCCCATAAGGATGTTCCTGTACTACCTGTCTTACCGTATAGTACACCTGCTGTTCTTCCTGTTCACATTCTACTTCGACCAGGTAAATAGGGAGCGCAGAGGCAGGGAGCGCTAGGTGGCTAGCTGCTTGTACAGCACCTCTATACCTGCTGCAAATACCAGTACGGCCGTAAGCCTGCGTATGAGCGCAGGGCTTAGTTTGGCGATGCCGAGGCGCGAACCCAGTTGCCCACCTGCAAGTACAGCAATAGCGAGTAGTGCGATGCGTGTAGTGTCTACCGATGTTTGCAGTGAACTAAGCTGCCCGGCCAGCCCGGCAATGGAATTGATGAGAATGAAGAAACTGGCGGTCGCAGCTATTTTCTTTGGCGTATCCCAATGCAGGAGGTTGAGCACAGGGGCAAGGAATATACCACCGCCTATACTTACCATACCCGATAGCAGGCCTATGCTGCCGCCCAGCAGCGCATCGCGCAGGTAATTGGGCTTTGTATCATGGTCTTTCAATGGTACATCGGTCTTTGATGGCTGCAGCCAAAGGAAGATACCTGCCATAATGAGGCATGTGCCCAGTAGCACAAAGAATGTGGCCTGGCTTACATGCAGCCGCGCCCCTATGAAAGACATAGGCACACTGGCAATAGCGATGGGTAGTACCTTGCTGAACTGTAGCTCCCTCCGGCGGATGAATAAGAATGTGCCGCCCGTGACCACAATGATGTTGCAGACAAGAGCCGTGAGCTTCATCTCGTACCTGGGCACTGCATAGAGCGCAAGGATGGCCAGGTAGCTGGAACCGCCACCAAAACCTACCGATGCATATATGAATGCAATGGTGAGGAAAAAGAAAAGTAGCTCGGGGTGTGGCATAGATACAGGGCCTTTGGTGTCGATGGCAAAGTATAGTGAACCATTATTGTGATGGCAGCAGCCTGCAGCACTCTTCCCGCAGCTTGTTCTTATCTATGGCCACTACGCCTGCTTCTTCGCATACTATACCACCTGCTATATTGGATATGGCGGCCATCAGTGCCGGGTCTTTCGTGAGGGTGTACACAAGAGTGGCCGTAGCTACTACGGTATCGCCCGCCCCGGAAACATCGGCTATATTGCGGATGTGCGACGGCAGTATGGCCGAATGACCCTCCTTGTTGTAATACACACCTTTTTCGGACAGGGTTATGAATGTCACCTCATGGCCCAGCTCTTTGTGCAGTATGGTATGTGCTTCGTCAAGCTCGGAGGTGGTAACATTGTTAATGTCCAGGTGCAGGCCCTCGCGTACTTCTTTCAGATTCGGTTTGAAGATGGTCACATCTTTGTACGATAGGAAGTTCCTGCGTTTGGGGTCTACTACGGTCACTATACCTATCTCACGGCAGTGAGCGGTTATGTGGCGTATCACATTTTCCTTCAGTACCCCTTTATTATAGTCTTCGAATATGAGCGCCTGTGGTTTTACCTTTTGCAGGTACTGCAGCACCTTGTCTATGAAGGGGTGCTCTTCCTCGGTATGCAGGTCGTCGGTCACTTCATCGTCCAGGCGCAGCATTTGCTGGTTGCGGCTCAGGATGCGTACCTTGGTAGTGGTGAGGCGTTTGCGGCTCTTTGCCACCAGCGATGTATCTATGCCTGCATCATTGGCCAGCGACACCAGGGTTTCACCGTTGGCGTCTTCACCCACTATACTGGCCAGTGTCACCTTTGCCCCCAGCGAGCGGCAGTTGAGCGCCACATTGGCCGCGCCACCCAGCCTGCTTTCCCTGCGCGATATAGCCACTACCGGCACGGGCGCCTCGGGCGATATGCGGTCCACATGTCCCCACCAGTAGTTATCCAGCATCACATCGCCTACCACTACTACATGCATATCCTGCATGCGGGCGAACAGTTCTTTCGATCTTTCTTTGTTCATTTTATGGTCCTTCTTTGCAGCATTTTGTATAGTGGCAGTCCCATCACTACTATCAACAGGCCGGGCCAGGTATACAAAGGCTTGTATTTGAGCAGCACTATGCATATGAACGATGCCAGCGCTATATAAACAGCAGGTATGACGGGGTAGCCAAAGGCCTTATAGGGCCTTGGGTGATGGGGCATGGTGCGCCTGAGCTTGAATATGCCGCCAATGGTAAGTATATAGAAGAGCAGCACCGTGAAGATGATGAAATCGAGCAGGTTGCCGTACTGGCCGCTAAGGCACAGCAGCGATGCCCATATGCACTGCATCCACAGGGCGCGGGCGGGTACATCCTTGCTATTGAGCGTACCTGCAGCAGGCAGGAAGAGGCCATCCTTTGCCATGGTATAGTATACCCTGGCGCCAGACAGTATAAGACCGTTGTTGCAGCCGAAGGTGGATATCATGATGAGGAGGGCTATGATCTTGGCACCATCGTCGCCGAATATCTTGAGGGCAGCGGCAGTGGCCACACGGTCGCTGGGGGCATGGGCTATCTCGGGTATGCTCATCACATTGAGGTACATGAGGTTCATGCACACATATATGAGGGTGACCACAAGAGTGCCTATGAAGAGGCTAAGGCCTATGTTGCGCTCGGGGCGTTTCATTTCCCCGGCTATGAAGGTGACACTGTTCCATGCATCGCTGGAGAAGAGCGAGCCTACCATAGCAGTGCAGATGGCTATGACCAATGTAAGGGGAGAGAGGCTTTGGTGCATGATGGCACCCATATCCTTACTGATGCTTTTGGCGCTCCAGGCATCGGTCCAGTTGTTGTTCCATATGCTGCCGTCTTTGAAAAGGAAGAAGCCGAACAATATGAGACCCGCCATAGCGGCCAGCTTGGCAAAAGTGAAGAAGAACTGTATCCATTTGCCGCTCTTTACGCCCCGGGTATTAATGTAGGTGAGCAATATCACGGTAGCGATACCCGTAAGCTGCGCGGCAGATATATGGAAGCCATCGGCAGTGCCCATCAGCAGGTTCTCGTCGCCAAGGGAAGGGAAAAGGTAGCCTGCGAATTTGCCGAAGGCCACACCTACCGCAGCTATAGTACCTGTTTGTATAACGGCGAAGAACGACCAGCCATATAGAAAGCCATAGAGCTTGCCAAAGGCCTCGCGAAGGTAGACGTACTGGCCACCTGCGTGGGGGAACATGCCACTGAGCTCGCCATAGCTGAGGGCGGCTGTAAGGGTGATGAAGCCCGAAAGCAGCCATACTACCACCAGCCAGCCCGCACTGCCCACATCGCGGGCTATACCTGCGCTAACTATGAATATGCCTGAGCCTATCATAGAGCCTATGACCAGCAGGGCGCCATCGAGCAGTGTGAGCGATCGTTGAAAACGGGTGTCTGTACCGGGTGCCTGGTCGTTCAAGGAATGATGTTTTCAGAAATATACTACATTCTTCCTTATTTCTTCTGTGCTTCTTTTTTCGCAGCCTCGTTCAGGCCGTTCACCACATCATCGGTAATGTTGTGCGCCGCACCCGCATAAAGTATAGAAGAGCCACTGCCTGCATAGGACATGATGAAATCGTAGTGGTGTGTCTTGTTGTATTCGGCCAGGTAGGCGTTGAGGCGTTTCTTGAGGTCGGTATTGAATTCTTCCTGCTCTTTCATGAGTTGCTCTGTAAGCGACTGTTTGCGCGATTCCAGTGTCTGCTGCATCTGCATCAGGCGTTTGTTGGCCGCTTCATATTCTGTCTGTGTCAGCGAGTTCGACTGGGCCTTTTTCTGTATCTCGTAGGCATCGTTCTGCATCTGGGCATAAGAGCGCTGCAGTTCGTTCTCCATCTGTGCCTGGCGCTTTTTGAAATCCTCGCTTCTTGTTTTCAGCAGGTCGTATTTCGCCTCCAGCGAGTCTATATCCACATAGGCTATATTAGAGCCGCCGGTGGTAGCAACAGGTGCGGTCTCTTTGGCGGGCTTTTCTTTTTGCGAGAAATGCATACCTGCAAGCGCCAGTACACCTATAAAAGATAATACGCTGAGTATGGTAGCTAAGTTTTTCATTCTGTATAAGAAGTGGCTTTTCAGTACGTTCAGGCCTCAAAAATATACGGTATGGCAAGACCATAACTGTATATGTCTCTTAAAATTGTCACAATAAATAATAGAGCGGGGATATCCGCCTATGGGTATATGTGGCAAAGGTAGCCGGCTGTTACACATTGCTACGGGTATAGACCCGGAATGTGTTGTGACCTAGTAAATGGTACAGTTCCATACTTCGCCGATAACGGTCGTGTCGTACTGGCTGCATATTTCCTGTGCTTTTGCCTCGCTCTGTATACCAAGATCTCTTGTAAGCCTTACCTGGTTGTTAAAAGTGCAATTGCAACGGTAAGACCTCTTGCAGGACGATACGGAGAGCAAAGTGCCCACCAGCATTGCAGAAACTATGTAAACAGCCTTTCTCATAATGGTCGATCGAAATGAAAAGCGAATTTAGTTTATTTATCTTTGAACAGGAAATCATTCGGCCTGTTTTTGGCCTCATACTTTCAGATCGTGATCATTTGGATATAACAGCAGCCCATACGGGGCATATACCCGTTATAATGGCCATTACCCATGAGGTATGGCCACCCACATATGTACCTATAATAGGCGAGGCGCAGGTAAGCTATATGCTGGGCCTGTTCTATACACCCGAGGCGCTGACCCGCCAGATAACAGAGGATGGGCACAGGTTCATAATAGGGTACAAAGAAGGCAGGGCAGTGGCATTCGCTTCTTACTCGGCAATAGAGCCCTGTATCTACAAGCTGCATAAGCTGTATATACTACCGGGCATGCAGGGGCAGGGAATAGGCCGCGGTATGATAGACCATATAGTGACCGAGATACGGCAAAAATGTATGGTGGCAGAATTGCGCCTGAATGTGAACATACACAATGCGCAGGCCATAACATTCTACAACAGGTATGGCTTTCGCCACCTGAGGGATGAGGACATAGATATAGGCGGCGGCTACTTTATGAACGACCATGTACTGTACCTGGCAATAAACACCGAAAGAAAATGATGACCAGAAATATAGCAGCACTATTGCTGGCAATGTGCGCGATGCACACAGCCTATGCCCAACTCCCTGCCAATGCTATGGCAACGATACCCACAGCCGATAATACGATATACGACACGGTGGATGTGGTGGCGAAACCACAGTTCGAGATGAACAGGTTTCTGGCGAACAGCATCAATTATCCGGATGTGGCAAGGGAGAATGATATACAAGGCAGGGTAATAGTGCGGTTCGTGGTGAATGTGGATAGCACTATAACAGATATTGAAATAATGCGCTCACCACATGAGCTATTGTCAGCCGAGGTCCTGCGGGTAGTGCATAATATGCCCGTATGGGAGCCGGCAAAGCTGAATGGAAGGCCGGTAAGGTCTCGTTTCTATCTGCCAGTGGTATTCAAGTTGGAAGGGGGCAGAAAAAAGAAACACAGTAAGCAGAAGGATACGGGGGAAGAGGGTGTGTGGGAGTAAAGTATAAAGTGCCGGATACTACAAAAGCAGAGGGCCGCGATCGCGGCCCTCTGCTTTTGTAACGAATATGTGCAGGTATGCAATTACTCTAGTGTGAACACGATAGGCAGGTTGAAGAAAACCTTTACAGGCTTACCGTTCTGCTTACCGGGTTTCCAAGGGGGCATGCTCTTTACCACGCGTACAGCTTCTTCATCGCAGCCGCCGCCTATGCCGCGTACTACAGATACTTCGCTGATCTTGCCGTCTTCGTTCACAACGAACTTCACCACTACGCGGCCTGAGATACCACCATCACGGGCTGCTGCAGGATAGTTCAGTTTATCCTGAAGATATTTGTTGATATCGCCCTCGAAAGTAGGCATCTGCTCCACATAAGTGAATATCTGTGGTGGTGGTGGCGCCTCTACCACACCGGTACCTGTAGATGGCTCTACTATACCCGGATCGAGCGCGTTAGGGTCGCCTTCCTGGGTAGTTTTGCCCGATGCTACTATCTCCTTCTGTGGTGGTGGTACTTCTTCTTCCTTCACTTCTTCGTCCTTCTTTATGACCGGCGGTGTGAATTTTACCGTCGGCTTCACCGGAGGTGGCGGGGGAGGAGGGGGCGGTGGTGGTGGCTTATTGGGGTCTATTGGCGGCGGTTCGGCCAGTGTTACCTGCTTGGGTATGTACACTTCCTTCTTCGGAGCCTTCATATTCTTGGCTATGAAAGCGTATGCACCTATGCCCATACCTATAGCCAGCAGCACCAGCATTGCACGACCCACCCGTTTGGGGTAGTTCTTACGCAGCTCATAGCCTCCGTATGTTTTATTGCGGCCATCGAATATGATATCGAGATAGTCGCTGGTGAGAATTTTATTGATATCCATTTTTACCTTTTGTTGTAAGTTATTTTCTGTGATAACTTAATTTGAATTACTGTACACCGTTGGCGGTCTCTGTGGCCTGTATAAAGCCCTGCTCGATATCGGAGATGTCGATGATGGCATATACCTTCACGTCATTGATGCTCATTTCGTCCAGCATGTTCACGAGGTCGCTGTAGGTGCTGGTGGTATCGGGCTTTATGAGCACGGTCATTTCGTCTTTTGCCGTAAGGGCGCCAGAGCGTTTCAGTCCGTCCACTATCTTCTTTTTGGCTATGATAGCGTCCCTTATACCGTCCTTTGCCTTGAAGCCTGTTACCTTGAGGTCTGGCGCCTGGTCGGGATTGTCGCCTATGCCTTCGTAGTAGTACACGCGGTGGTTCTTGCTCAGCAGCACCGTCATGGCCACGCTGGCCTTCAGCTTGTTCTTTTCGGCATCCGTAAGGTTCTCGTCCTTGTACGGCATGTTTATCTCCATGGTCTTGGGCTTGGCCAGCGTTGTTGTGAACATGAAGAATGTTATCAACAGAAAGCCAAGATCCACCATCGGAGTAAGGTCGATGCGCGTACTTAGTTTTTTCCCTTTTTTGACCCCAGGCCCTTTCTTTTTATGTCCTCCACCGGAGGTATCCATTTCTGCCATAGCGCAAATGTCTCTTGTTTGGTTCAGTGGGTTTCTCAGGCCCCCTGTAAATATTGTTTACTGGTGCCGTTGTTATTCGGCCTTAGCGAGCTTTTTCTGCTCGAAAGCGGCAGTGCCCGGAGGTACGGCCTTAAGATTGGTAATGAGGTTGAACTTGAATATCTTATAGCCTTCAAGCGTCCTGATTATCTTTTTTACATGTGGGTAGGCGGCCTCACCATCGGCCTTGATGCATATACGCAGCTTGGGGTTGGTGTAGCGGGCGCTTTTCACCCATTGTGCCAGTTCGTTGTTGGGCGACAGTACAGAAGTGTCTACGGGTATGCCCGGTGCTTGCTTCTCTATTTCGGCACGAGACTCAGGCGGCGTGTTGAGCAGTGATTTGAGCTGATTGAGCGGTACGCCTACGGAAGAACCGATGGCGAACGAGTTCATCTCGGCCTCGGTAAGACCGAGGTTGCGGTCGGTGTTCACGCTGGTGATGAGCTCTTTCCTTTTCAGCTTGTTGTCGATAGAAAAGAATATCCTTCCCTTGGTATCGACGGTAAGCAGCATGATATCAGCATCGGGCAGCGGTATCTCAGATATGGACGATGGTGTTTGTACTACTACGGGTTCTTCAGGTTTGAACTTTGTTGCAAGCATGAAGAAGGTAAGCAGCAGGAACGCCACGTCGCACATCGCCGTCATGTCGATGTTGGTGCTTTTGCGAGGTAATTTGGCTTTAGGCATTTTCTTTAGCTTCTCCTGTTAAATATTATTAAGATGCATTTCCGGTCATTTTCCATACAGCACGGCCACATATTTTATTTGGTCATACCGGTCCGCCATGTTGTGCGGCGAACCGGTATGAGAAATATTATTTGTACTGTGACGCGAAGCTCTGTGTAAGTGTGAAACCGCTCTCATCTATAGAGAAGGTGATGCCATCGATGATAGTAGTGAAGAAGTTGTAGAACACTATAGCGAAGAACGAGGTACCGATACCGAGGGCGGTATTGATAAGGGCCTCAGAGATACCTGCAGCAAGGGCAGCAGCATCAGGCGCACCTGCATTGGCCATGGCCGCGAATGAACGGATCATACCAAGTACCGTACCGAACAGACCGAGAAGGGTAGCGCACGATGCTATGGTAGAAAGGAACACGAGGTTCTTTTCGAGCATAGGCAGCTCCAGTGCGGTAGCTTCTTCTATCTCTTTCTGTATGCTCAGTACTTTCTGGTCGGTATCCAGTTCATGATTATTGGTCATTTCTTTGTACTTCATGAGGCCGGCACGCATTACGTTGCCTACAGAGCCTGCCTGCTTGTCGCACTCGGCTATAGCAGCGTCTATGCTCTTATTGGCCAGGTGGTACTGTACCTTGCGTACGAATTCGCCACCGTCCATTTTGCCTTTTGCTTTTATTATGGTAAGGGCACGCTCTATGATGAAGCATATCAGCGTAAGAAGGGTAGCCATAAGGATAGGTACCACAAAACCGCCCTGGTACATCGTACCCATTATGTTGGCCGGTTTCTCCCTGCTAGCACCATCGTGGAAGTTTCCTTCTGCACCCAGCACGAACTTCCAGATGATCTCACCTGCTACTACACAACCTACTACCAATGCCAGGTTGAGCCAAAAGTTGTTAGAGTTCTTTGGTTTACCTGCATTTCCGTGAGATGCTGCGGGTTTTGCTGCGGCTGTTTTTACGTCTGCCATAATTCTGATTTTAATTTTTGTGTTTGCTTATAATTGTTGGTCTAAGATAACTTAAAGGACATTTTTGAGTGTTTGCAAAGATATAGGTACAGTTCAAAAAAACAATTTCGGCCTGCAAAATATTTCCTAAATATAATAATACGTTTTTCCTTGTCTGTACTGATATTCACTGCATTGCAACGCATACGCGCGATATATTATTGCACAGATATTTTCAATGGTAAAAAGGGAGGGTATCGGTAGAGGTAGGGCGATAAGTTTTACCGGTTTTTTTGAGGTGTGCTTTTGATATAGACGTATATCCGTGCCATTTCCTTTGTAATTTTGGAAAATTTTTTTCCAACACTCCACATATATGAATTTCAATCCATGGCATGATGCCAGTTATGGCGACAATGTTCCCCACACCGTCAACGCTATCATAGAGATACCCCGCAACTCGAGGGCGAAATATGAGCTGGACAAAGAGACCGGCCTGCTGAAGCTGGACCGCGTACTGTACTCATCGGTATACTACCCTGCCAACTACGGGTTCATACCCCGTACCTATTGCGATGACCACGATCCGCTGGATATACTGGTGCTGTCGCAGATAGATATGCAACCCCTATGCCTGGTAGAGGCCAAGATAATAGGCGTGATGCGCATGCTGGACCAGGGCGAGGCCGATGACAAACTGATAGCCGTATGCGCCAACGATATGAGTGTAGCGCATGTGAACGACATAAGCGAGCTGTCGCCCCACTTCATAGAAGAGCTGCGCCACTTCTTTGAAGAGTACAAGAAGCTGGAAAAGAAGGAAGTGAAGGTAGAGGAGTTCCAGAACGCGCGCCTGGCAAAGAAGATACTGCAGCACAGCATAAACGACTACACCACAAAATTCGGTGCGAAGTAATTCCTTGTTGTAGCACCATTGCAAAGGGGCGGCCATGTATAGCATGGCCGCCCCTTTAATTCTATGTTATACCAATTAGACAATGAAAACATGCCTGTTTTTTGGCCCCTCCCGAACCTCTCCAAAGGGGAGGAGGTGAACTATGAGCGCTATAACGTGAAATTTTCCTGTGCCGAATTTTGAAGTCAAATTGGTATTATTAGGGTAGGGTGCAGACTCTCCCCAGCCGTCTCCAAAGGAGAAGGAGGAGTTATACCACACGGTCAGATGCCGAATTCAATGCCCGATCGATATTATCCGTTGGCAGCGCGTTCCAGCTCGGCTATGTCTATCTTTTGCATACCCAGCATGGCCATCATGGCACGCTGGGCGCGGGCACCGTCCTTATCGTTCAGCAGCTCGCCAAGGCGGTCGGGTATTATCTGCCACGAGAGGCCGAACCTGTCGCGCAGCCAGCCGCAGCGCTCTTCCGTGCCACCATCGGCCAGCAGGCTGTCCCAGAAGTAGTTCACCTCTTCCTGGTCCTTGCATTTGATGAACAGGGATATGGCCGGCGTGAACTGGAACATAGGGCCGCCATTTAGCGCCATGAATTCCTGCCCCTGTAGCCGGAATGTTGCCGTGATCATAGTGCCCTCGGGCATGGGGGCGCCTTTGCCATAGCGAGAGATAGATACTGTGGCTGAGTCTTTGAAAATGGAGGTATAAAAGTTGATGGCCTCTTCGCCATTACCATCGAACCAAAGGAATGGAGTGATCTTTTGCATAGTAGCCTGTTTTAGTAGTGAAAGACAGGAGACAAATGTACCATAGCCCAGCGCCGCAGACGGTACCTGTATGCGACGATAGTAAGTACGGATGCGACAGACCGGGAACGCCCTACGCCTTGTTGTTGCGTGCGTTCACTTTTTCGTATACTATGTTGTTGCTGATGAACTCGGGCACTATGTCCTTCATGAGCAGTACGGTCTCCAGCGTATAGTGCAGGCGGGCGCTGTTGATGAGCCTGTCCACCTTTTTCTCTACCGTAGCAAAATCGTACTGGCGCACATCGGCTATCAGTATCTTTTCGTGATAGGTGGGGCGCGTGTTCTCTGCGCTGCTCAGTAGTTCTTCGTATAGCTTTTCGCCCGGCCTCAGCCCGGTGTACTCTATCTTTATATCTATGTCGGGCTCTTTGCCTGCCAGCTTTATGATCTTGCGGGCGAGGTCGGCTATCTTGATGGGCTTGCCCATGTCGAACACGAATATCTCGCCGCCCTGGCCCATTACGCCGGCCTCTATCACCAGTTGGCAGGCCTCGGGTATGGTCATGAAGTAGCGCGTTATCTCGGGGTCGGTAACGGTTATGGGGCCGCCTTTTTCCAGTTGTTTCCTGAACCTGGGCAGAACCGAACCATTGGATCCCAGCACATTGCCGAAACGTGTGGTGACGAAACGGGTCACATTCATGTCCAGGTGGTCGTCGGTGCCGGTAAGCTGCCTGAAATAGCTCTGCGTGAATATCTCTGCTATGCGCTTTGATGCTCCCATCACATTGGTGGGGTTCACGGCCTTATCGGTAGATACCATCACGAATTTCTCCACACTGTTCAGTACGGCCAGCTCGGCAAGGTTCTTAGTGCCTGCTACATTGTTCAGTACGGCTATAGACGGGTTGTCTTCCATGAGGGGCACATGCTTGTAGGCCGCCGCATGGAAAACGATGTTGGGTGCATATACCTCGAAGAGATGCTCCATACGCTGCCTGTCGCAGATATCGCCCAGGTAGGATATGATATTGGGGGCCTTGTGCTTTTCCTGCAGCTCCAGCACGAACTCGTGCATGGGGGTCTCGGCCTTGTCGCATAGTATGATGACAGATGGTCTGTAGTTGAACAACTGGCGTACCAGCTCGCTGCCTATAGACCCGGCAGCGCCTGTTACCAGTATCTTCTTGCCCTTCAGCGCGCTGTATATGGCCTCGTTGTGTATCTTGATCACCTCACGCTCCAGCAGGTCCTCTATGTTTATGTTCTGCAGTTGCTGGGTGTCCAGCTTGTCGTTCAGCCAGTCTTTCATCACCGGCACCTGCTGCACCTTTATGTTGTGGGCCAGGCAGTTGTCCACCAGTTCGTTCAGTTTGGCGCTCTCTATATGGCGGGTGGCCAGTATCACTATCTCTACCCCTTCTGATGCCAGCCTGGCTATATTGCTTTCCTGTGTGCTGTAGATGGGAATACCTTCAAGCAGCTTGCCTGCGGTAGAGAAAGAATCGTCGAGGAAGGCAACTACCTGCATGTCTGCATCGGGCATGCTGCTCATCACTTTTTTGATATGCAGCCCCTCGGTAGAGGTGTCATATACCACTACCTTCTTTTTCTGCACCTTATTGCCGGGGTAGGAGAGCGAACGGTAGAAATTGAAGCAGTACCTTACCGCCAGCCTGTACGATATGATGACGAAACTGGTGATGAAAAAGTTGATGACCACTACCTGCAGGGTGAAGTAATTGCCCGATTTGAGGTAGAATATATTGAGGACCAGGTAAAAGAAAGCGGCCAGGGCGTTTACCATCACCAGGCGCGATGTGTCCTCGAGGTTGGTGTAGCGTACTATGCCGGCATAGCTTTTGAAGATGTAGAAGAGCGCACTGTTAAGCGCCAGTGCTACGCCTATCATCAGTTTGAGGCCTATAGCGGCCTGTTCCAGATTGAAGTTGAGCTTCAGCATCCTGGATAGGAAAATGCAGCAACATACCAGGAAAAGATCTAGCAGGAAAACAAGCCACCTGGGGAGTATGCGTATCTTTAGAGACATAGTTTTCGTTTCAGGGAGGTTTTCTGATCAAAGATTTTGTTAAAGAGCAAGGGGAACTGAATGACAATATTACGATCATTTGTTCAAAAAACTATGTATTTGAACCGAAAATTAATAAATACATCATTTATTAATAAGATGTTCTGAGCTCAAACACATTTTTTTATTACTGCCACATTTTACTATAATTGCAGTATGGGAAACTCTAACAACGGTCAGCAGAAGAAAGGACCATCTAAACTACCATCGAAACAAATAGTTTTCGGCAACCAGTCGGCAGGAAAGAAAGCAGGTAAGGCCGCCAATTCATCGGTAAGCACCGGTAAAAAGGGTGGGGTGAACATGATGCGCAAACTATCGGGCATGTAGAAAGGGGCTACCAGAGCCGCAGCATGGCATTGTCTATGGACTGGAAGAGGTCGCCGGGCTGGTGGGTACGCCAGTTGGGGTTATCCCAGAGGCGTACATACCGGTCTATGCGTGCCCTTTGTATCTCTGAGCGTGTCTGCTCGGGCGTGTTCATGAGCACTATCCAGCCGCCATCGTCCCTGATGTCCTCGTTCCATTCCTCGTAATAGTCGCGGTCGCCGCTGTGGAAATTGAGCACATTCTCGGCAATGAGGATGAACTTATTCACCTTGTGGTTTATCATATGGTCTATCACAGACCGTTTCAGTTGCATTATATCGTTCTCCACGGCATCGTTCCACTCGCCTATCAGCTCTATGATGGCAAAATTCAGGTCGTAATCTACGAAGAGCGCCTTCATATATAATGTACGCGACCCGAACTCGTCCCACTGAGGATGTATATAGTAATTGTATATGGTATTTGAATACTCGAATTCGCTGTGCTCGGCGCCAAAGAAGGGCGATATCTCGTCCTCTTCGGCGGTATACAGATGTCTCCAGTTATAGAACGGCTCTATTTGGTGCATAGCAATAGGTTTTGCCGGAAAAGCTGCAAAAATAAGCAAGAACAACTTTTTTTTAGTTGCCACGAAGAGTTATATAATTATCGGCTGGTGGCTTTATCTTTGCGGCGCATTTTTCACATCAAAGATGGGTAGCTGCAGAGGGGAAGGGACCGTTTTTTATTTTGCCACAAATTTTTTCGGTTAAATAAAAAAGTTTTTACTACCTTTGCAGTCCTTAAAAAAATATGGCTAAACAATCTCTCATTAAACAGGACGGAACGATCATCGAAGCGCTATCTAATGCTATGTTTCGTGTACGACTGGAAAATGGGCACGAGATACTGGCCACTATTTCGGGCAAGATGCGCATGCACTACATACGCATACTGCCCGGCGATAAGGTAGGTGTAGAGATGAGCCCATATGACCTGAGCAGGGGGCGCATCATTTACAGGTACAAATAACAGCCGCGGCAGCCGAAGGGCGACCGTGGTAACAAGAAGGGTTTAACGCATAGAAATATAAATAAAATGAAAGTAAGAGCATCTATCAAGAAACGTAGCGCAGATTGCAAGATCGTTCGCCGCAACGGTAAGCTTTATATCATCAACAAAAAGAACCCCCGCTACAAGCAGCGCCAGGGATAACCACCAACCCCCAAAGGGGCTTTTGCCATTTCGGGGAGCAAGACGGTAATTTTAAAGACAAACCAAGTATAAAAAGTACTCCGGCCGCCTCTGAAGAGGACCGGGGGTTAAAAAAAAGAATATGGCTCGTATAGCTGGTATCGACCTTCCTAAGAACAAACGCGGTGAGATAGCGCTCACTTACATCTATGGTATTGGCAACAGTACCGCCCGTTACATACTGGACAAAGCAGGCGTAAGCTATGACAAGAAGGCTTATGAATGGAACGACGATGAGCAGACCGCTATCCGTAACATCATCAATGCCGAATTCAAGGTAGAAGGTCAGCTGCGCTCTGAAGTGCAGATGAACATCAAGCGTCTTATGGATATAGCTTGCTACCGTGGCCTGCGTCATCGTAAAGGTCTTCCTTTGCGTGGCCAGCGTACGCGTACCAACAGCCGTACCCGTAAAGGTAAGCGCAAGACAGTTGCAGGTAAGAAAAAAGCACCGAAGAAATAATATCATTGCCACTGCCGGATCTGCACTGGTGCTGCGGGGAGGAGTGGTGATGGCAGGCACATGGCCGGGTGTTACTACCTTGGCCATAGCTTGTTAAATAAAATAATTGATCACCTTTTTCAAAAAGTAAAAAATGGCAAAAGCACAGGCCTCAGCGAAGACCGTAGCGAAAAAGCGCGTAGTGAAAGTGGACACGCATGGCGATGTACACATCAACGCTACATTCAACAACATCATCATCAGCATCACCAACAAGGCGGGCCAGGTGATATCTTGGTCATCGGCAGGTAAGATGGGTTTCCGTGGTTCTAAGAAGAACACGCCATATGCCGCCCAGATGGCAGCACAGGATTGCGCCAAGGTAGCAGTGGATGCAGGCATGAAACGTGCCGATGTATATGTAAAAGGACCGGGTTCGGGCCGTGAGGGCGCTATCCGTTCTATAAACAACAACGGTATAGAAGTTACCTCTATAAAGGACGTAACGCCAATGCCACACAACGGTTGCCGTCCTCCTAAGAAGCGTAGGGTATAACCCGCCCTTGGGGTACATGGCTACCTTGAAAGAACAAGTTTTAATTTTTATTTCTTAATAGACGTTGCTCTGGATCGGCTTTCACGATCTTTAAATGAGACGGGGCAACTAAAAAACAAAAGATCGACAGAAAATGGCACGTTATACAGGACCAAAGAACAGGATATGCCGCATCTTCGGCGAACCCATCCTCGGATCGGGCAAGAGCCTTGCAAAGAACAGCAATCCTCCCGGCCAGCATGGCCCTACGCGCAAGCGTAAAACAGCTAGCGAATACGCTATACAGCTGAAAGAAAAGCAGAAAGCCAAATACACTTACGGCCTGCTGGAAAAGCAGTTCGCCAACACATATGTAGAGGCTGCACGTCTGAAAGGCGCTACCGGTGAGAACCTTATAAAACTGCTGGAAGCCCGTCTGGACAATACCATCTACCGTATGGGTGTAGCACCTACACGCCCTGCTGCGCGCCAGCTGGTATCGCACAAGCATGTAATGGTGAACGGCCATGTAGTGAACATACCTTCATACTCTCTGAAGCCAGGTGATGTGATAGAGCTGAAGCCTAAGAGCAAAGCCAATACCACTGTTACCGGTATGATACGCCCGAAGAACACCCGTATAAGCTGGGTAGACTTCAACGAAAAGGACATGGTAGGTACTTACATAGCTCACCCAGAGCGTGAGTCGGTTCCGGAGAACATCAAGGAACAGCTTATCGTCGAGTTGTACTCTAAATAATAGCAATATCGGTGAGGCAGAGTATATTTACTCTGCCTTGCTTGTTCAGCTCGTCAAACTTTTAAGTAACAAACAAAAAATAAATAAATATCAATATGGCCATATTGAATTTTCAGAAACCGGATAAAATAGCTCTTCAGAAAACTACTGATTTCGAAGCACAGTTCGAGTTTCGCCCACTGGAGCCCGGCTATGGTGTTACTATAGGTAATGCCCTGCGCCGTGTGCTGCTGTCATCGCTGGAAGGCTACGCTATCACTGCCATCAGGATACCCGGCGCCGACCATGAGTTCGCTACCATAAAGGGTGTTTTCCAGGATGTTACCGAAATAATACTGAACCTGAAGCAGGTGCGTCTGAAAGCCATAGGCGAAACAGGCGACTTCACCGGCCACAAGGTAGACCTGAACGTGAAAGGTGTAGAGACCTTCACCGCAGGTATGATAGGTGAGGTGCTGCCCAACTTCCAGGTGATGAACCCCGAGCTGGTGATATGCAACCTGCATCCCGGTACTTCTTTCCAGATGGAGATGCACATAGGCAAGGGCCGTGGCTATGTGCCTGCCGAAGAGAACCGTCCTGAGGACGCACCTCTCGGTCTCATAGCTATCGACTCTATCTACACTCCCATCAAGAATGTAAAGTACAACATAGAGAATACCCGCGTAGAGCAGCGCACAGACTTCGAAAAGCTGGTGATGGAAGTGATCACCGATGGTACCATACATCCTGAAGAGGCTGTGAAGGAAGCATCGCGCATACTGATACAGCACCTGATGATCATCACTGATGAGAACATATCGCTGGATACCAAGCGCGAGGAGAAAGAAACGATAGTGGACGAAGAGACCCTGCTGGTACGCAAGGTGCTGAACACACCACTGGAAGACCTGGAACTGTCCGTACGCGCATTCAACTGCCTGAAAGCTGCGAAGATCAACTCTCTGAGCGAGCTGGTACAGTACACACAGGAAGAACTGATGAAGTTCCGCAACTTCGGCCAGAAGTCACTGTCGGAGATAGAGCAGGTACTGCACGAGCGTGGTCTGCACTTCGGTATGGACATCAACAAGTTCCGCAGGAGCGAAGACTAATACAGGAAATATCAAGGTCGAAATTCCAAATTCCAAAGACGGATATCGACCTTGGGATTTGGAATTTTACTTTTTTTGAACTTTTTTTTTCAACAAGTACCTCATAAATCCTGACACGGTATGGGGGAATTTAAAACACAAATGTCATGCGTCACGGAGACAAGATCAAAAACCTGAGCCGCACCGCCTCGCACCGCGCGTCGCTGCTGTCTAACCTCACTTGCCAGCTGATACAGCACAAGCGTATCACTACTACTCTTGCCAAGGCTAAAGCCCTGCGTGTATATGCAGAGCCCATCATCACCCGCAGCAAGACCGACAACATGCACAACCGTCGTATCGTGTTCAGCTACCTGCAGGACAAAGAAGCGATAAAGGAGCTGTTCGGTGTGATAAGCGATAAAGTAGCCGACCGCCCGGGTGGCTATACCCGTATCATAAAGCTGCCACGCCGTATGGGCGATGCCGCTGATATGGCAATGATAGAGCTGGTAGACTTCAATACCATATACGGTAAAGAAACAGAAGCTGCAGGCGCTAAGAAAACACGCCGTAGCCGCCGTAGCGGTGGTGCCACCAAGAAGGCAGCAACTGCTGCTGAGACCACCACTACTGAAGAGACAACACCTGCTGCTGATACTACAGAAGCAACTGAAGAGAACGCATAGTTCCCTTCGGATACTCCAAAGAATACCGAACGGCTGCACTACCTGCAGCCGTTCTTGTTTTTATGCCTGGATCTGCAACTATTTGGTTTTGAACGATGGATGGCTATTTTTGATGCATGCATTCCGGTCGTTTCTATACCTTGCCCGAATTCGTGCTGTGGACTCGGCGCGTTATCTATGCCCTTACTGCACTGGCCATAGTGCCTACGGTGCTTTACCAATACTTTCACTGGCACTGGCTGGCCATGCCATGGGTGCCTATAGCCCTGGTAGGTACTGCAGCGGCCTTCATAGCAGGTTTTAAGAACAATGCTACCTATGCGCGTGCGTGGGAGGCCCGGCAGATATATGGCGGTATAGTGAACGCAAGCCGCGCATGGGGTATAATGGTGAAAGACCATGTACGCCATGCCGATGCCGCAGCAGCTACTGCTGTACACAGGGAGCTGATATACCGCCATATAGGGTGGCTGACGGCACTGCGCTTTCAGCTAAGGGAGGCGCGGGAGTGGGAGCATATGAAGACCGAGGCCAACTATAGAGAGTACCGCCAGCGCTACAGCGTACCCGAATGGGAGACCAAGCTGGAAGACGAGATGGCGCCCTACCTGCCGGTAGAGGAGATGAACTACATAATGGGTAAGAAGAACCGGGCCACTCAGATAATAGCCACACAATCGCGCAGGCTGCGGGAGCTGCATGAGGCAGGTATGATAGAGACACTTTGCTATGTGGAGATGGAAGCACAATTACGGGAGTTCTACGACGGACAGGGCAAGTGTGAGCGCATAAAGGGTTTTCCGTACCCGCGGCAATTTGCAAGTATCAACCGCTATTTTATTCGCATGTTCGTGTTCATGGTGCCTTTCGGTATGCTGAAGGAATTCGAGAAGCTAAGCCATGAGGCCGTATGGCTGACGATACCTTTCAGCGTACTGGTATCGTGGGTATTCACATCGCTGGAGCAGATAGGCAGTAGTACCGAGAACCCCTTTGAAGGTAGCCCGAACGATGTGCCTATAACAGCCATAAGCCGTACCATAGAGATAGACCTGCGCGATATGCTGGATGAAAAGGACCTGCCAGCTCCCATACAGCCTGTGAATAAGATACTGATGTAAGACCTATCCCCGGCCCTCTCCTTTGGAGAGGGTGGTGGGTAGAACGATCGGATAGAAGTAATACCGATCGAACATTAGACATCGGCATTGCTACTAAGCCTCACCCCCAGCCCTCTCCAAAGGAGAGGGAGATGTTATCCTACACTTCTTTAATGACGAATTTTGATGTTCGATCGGTATAAAATATACTTTCGCCAGATAGGTGCAAACAAGAGAGCCGCAGTATCACTGCGGCTCTCTTGTTGTATGGTTCTTTTAATTGGTTACTTGATGTTGGGGTGTGGAGGGGGAACATTAGAGTCGCCGGGCTCATTGACACTGGCGGGGCGGCACTGCACTATGTTCTCATTCTCGTTCTCGCCGTACTTGAAGATGAAGCGATCGCGCGATATGCTGTGCTTATCGCCCATGTATTCTATAATGGCATTTACATGCTCCCAGGAGCGTTGTTCTTTTATCTTGCTGCCGCTGCCCCCACCTGTTATGACCACTTTGCAGAGTGGGTTGGCTTGCATCTGCGCGGCCAGTGTGGTGAGCTGTATCTCTATACCCTTGTTTATCTTGTTAGAGTTCTCGGGGAAGAGCAGGGTGCATGCGCCTATATTGCCGCAGGGGTTCTTTGGGTCGCTCTTATCGCCACCGTTGCTCACCATGTCCTTGCAGCCATCGGGGCATGGGCACTCACCTATACCATCGGCATTCACAGGCTGGCACTCTGTAGGTGTTATCAGTTGCTTATCCAGGTAGTCGGGCACGCCATCGTGATCGGAATCGAGCGGACAGCCATTGGCGTCTACCTTCAGGCCGGCAGGGGTCTTGGGACATTTATCGAACTGGTCGGTAACACCATCCTCATCCTTATCAGGCAGTACCGGGTTTGGCAGTATCATGTGGCGGGGGTAGGATAGCTCGTTGAATGCATTGTCGAGCGGGTTCATCCAGTAGAGCGGCTCTACGCACTGCTTATACTTTATGTTGTAGTTGAGGCTTACAGAGAAATAGTTGACCATATCGGTGCCGCGGCCGCTACTTACAGCGTTGCCCAGGGCAGCGCCATAGCGGGTACCATCCAGGTACTGGTCGGATGGGAATACGAAGCGCTCTTCCACCTGCACGTTCCACATCTTATTGATCTTGTACTGTGCGCCTATACCTACACTGGGTGCAAAGTCGAGGAACTTGTCGTCCATTATCTTGCGGGTGCCGGTATTGGCAGCAGGTGTTTCGAACGACTTGTCGAAGGCCTTCTGTATCTTCTTGCGGTCGTCTTTCTTTGGCTCGGGGGCAGTAGGGCTGGTAGCATTGGGCCCGGGGAGAACAGAGGCAAAATCGTACTGAGCGTATTTGTCGTTCAGCGCATTTACGCGGGTCTTGTAGGCAAGAGCGCCTATACCCAGGTAGCCAAAGAAAGCGACCTTATTGCGCGCGCGGTGAAAGCTGATATTGCCGGCATTGAACATAAGGTCTACATTGAGCATAGACGATTCCATGCGGGTAGAGCGGTATATATGGTCGGTAGGGTTCTGCGTAGTGGCCAGGTACACAGGAGTGTAGCCAAAACCATTGGGGTCGGTATAGGGGGCATCGTAGCTGCCGGTAAGCTGGCGGTCCATGTTGCGGGCAACACCGTAGATGTACTGCAGCCTCATGGAGAAGATATAGCCCAGCGATTTGCGCACATTGAGGCTGATGCCACCGCCACCCTTGTTCCAGAGCATGAGGGAGGGTATATCGCCTATGACATTGTAGAGGCCTACACCTGCGCCTACTTCCCACATATTGCGGGGCTTGGGCGGAAATGCCTCGAGATGTTCGATGTACCTGTGGAACTGCTTGCTGCGGAACTTAGGGTAATAGGCAGAGTCGCGGATGTCGTAACCTTTGCCATGATAGGTCATATCCCTGTTGGCCCATTGCAGGCCTGTAGGGCTGGGCGCCGCGGGTTTTGCAGGGGCTTCGGTCTTGGTATCTTTCTTCTCTTTACTGTTCTTCTGCTTCTTGCTTTGTGCGTGAAGAGAAGCTACTGCCATACACACTGCAAGACCTGTGAGCAATAGGAATTTTCTGTGGAACATATTCACAAATTTATATGGCAGATCTTCACAAATCAACTAAAGCAAAGGTATAGCCCAACATGTCAAAAAACAAGGCTACACAGGGTATTAACCCGCATTTTAGCGTTTTATTGCTATGGCAATGATGGCATCATAAAAAATATGTGGCAATTAGAACGGTTATGTCGATCTTCACACCCGCTTTCGCCTAGCCATCATGCAACAGGTACAAAAAGTAATAGGGAACGAGCTGGCGCTGTTCGAGAAAAAATTCGCCGACAGCGTAAAAAGCACCAATCCCCTGCTGGACCGCATCATGCGGTTCATAATCAAGCGCAAGGGCAAGCAGATGCGGCCCATGTTCGTGTTCCTGTCGGCACGGATAGCGGGCGAGGTGAGAGGATCGACCTACCGCGCGGCTTCCCTGATAGAACTGCTGCATACTGCATCTCTGGTACACGACGATGTGGTGGACAACTCTATAAAGCGCCGCAACTTCTTTTCGGTAAATGCATTGTGGAAGAACAAGATAGCCGTGCTGGTGGGCGACTACCTGCTGTCGAAGGGGTTGCTGCTGTCTATGGAGCATGGCGAGCATAAGATACTGGAGATAACATCGCGCGCAGTAAAGGAGATGAGCGAGGGCGAGCTGCTGCAGATGGAAAAGGCACGCAGGCTGGATATAGACGAAGGCCTGTACTTCGACATCATACGCGCAAAGACGGCATCGTTGCTGGCATCGGCATGCTCGTCGGGGGCGTACTCTGCAACGGGCGATGAGGGAGTGGCAGAGCAGTTCAGGCTGTTCGGCGAGAAGGTGGGCATAGCCTTCCAGATAAAGGATGACCTCTTCGATTATGGGCAGGATAACATAGGCAAACCCACAGGCATAGACATAAAGGAGAAGAAGATGACCCTGCCGCTGATATATGCCCTGCAGCATGCCGAAAAGGCCGATAAACGCCGCATAATATACACTGTAAAGAACAACAGCACCGACCGCAATAAGGTGAACGAGGTGATAGAGTATGTGCAGCGGTCCGGCGGCATAGAATATGCCCACGGCAAGATGCTACAATACAAGCAGGATGCGCTGCAACTGCTGGATACCTTCCCCGATACGCCGGCACTACAGGCCATGAGAGAGCTGGTAGACTATGTGATAGACCGGAAATACTAATGACAGATCTAGCGCTCGTCCAAAAGGCGCTGTTTATCTTCCTCAGTTACATCTAACCTGCCGAAAGAATACCAATAGAAGGCTTTATTGGTGTGGTCCCAAACAGTATAATTGTTCACCAACTGGTATGACTGGAACGCATTGAGCGTGATACAGCACGCAAAGATCACCAGCGTAATGATGCGCAGTGGCACCGGGCGTGTGAAGATCCATTGGATGAATGCAGCGAGGGGGATAGCCATAATGGCGAGGCTCTCTATCATGGCGCGCGAGCCGAAGCTGCCGCCATAGGACCATACACACCAACTGAATACGATGTAGACCGTAAACGCAAGGAAGGAGAGTACCAGCAGCGAGAGCTGCCTGTGCTGCCGGGCAAGCGGCAACAGCCCCAGGGTGGCTATGAAGGCTATGGGTGTATAGACATACCAGCCCTTCTGGTAGCTGAACAAACCTTTTATGATGTGCGGCTGCAGGAATTCGAAATGCTCTTTTTCGTAGGAGAAATGGAACCATTTGCCGGCAGTGTACCTGAAATAGCCGAACTGTATCATGGCTATGAGCAGGAAAAGTATGGCACCGGTGAGTAATGCCCATTTTTTCTGCGCTAGGAATTGGAGGCGTTGCGGGATAGTGCGGGTCTGCCCATAGGGCCAAAAGATGGGTATGAGGGCCACTACAATGTTGGTGGGGCGTGTTATGAGTACCATGCCCAGTATGGCCGCTGTGTATATGATGTAGCGGGTGTGGCCGGTGGCATAGAGCCTTTCGGTATGGTATAGCAGGAAGCAGAACAAGGTGAAAGAGAAGGGGTGCGACATGCCTATATTGAACACTGTATAGAAATACAGGTTGGTAGCGAACATGAGGAGCAATAGTGTGAGGGCAGTAGCGGTATCGCTGAAATACCTGAGCAGGAATTTGCGCAGCACATACAGCCCGGCCATCACCCAGAAGAGGATGGAGAATACCACCATCACCATATAGGGTGTACTGTAGCCGTCGGGGGGCATTTCCTTGTCATTCGCAAGCAGGCAGTAGCCATGTGCCAGCAGGAAAAAAGGTAGTTCGAAAAAGCTGGTGCCCACGGCATATTTATTGACCGTATGGCCGGTAGGCTGGGGATAGAGATTGAAATCCTTCTGCCCATTATTGAGGTAATAGGTCTCTACTATCTTGGGGTAGAACTTAAGATCGGCCAGGTCGTGGTAAATGAAAACCGCAGGCAGGTACATATAGTAGTTGCCACAGTCCCAGTAGAGCATATTCCTTTGCCGCCAGTTGCTGAGGTTGAATGTGATATAGAGCAACATCACAGCCGATACGATAAGGGATATCTTAGACCTGCTCATAGCTAATGGGGTATATTACCACTCCATGCCGGGATATGCGCGCTGCAAGTATTGCATCTCTGCCAGTATATAGCC
The DNA here is from genome assembly GCF_039540515.1 of Nemorincola caseinilytica. Classification (NCBI taxonomy): domain Bacteria; kingdom Pseudomonadati; phylum Bacteroidota; class Chitinophagia; order Chitinophagales; family Chitinophagaceae; genus Nemorincola; species Nemorincola caseinilytica. The sequence continues at coordinate 175,788 of NZ_BAABFA010000011.1, forward strand.
CAGGTGCTCTGAGTGTATACCTTTTTTACCTCCCTTCTGCATCCAGGTGGCGGCGGGCATGGCTAGGGTAGCTTCGGCAAATATCTCTGCCACTTTTTCCGTCCATTTCGCTTCCAGCTTTGTGATGTCCACACCGCCGGCATTGGCTGCGGCCACTTCGGCATCGTTCGGCATGAACAGTTCGCCGGTGTACATCCACAGGTCGTTCACGGCCTGTTGCATTCTGCTGTGGCTTTCTTCGGTACCATCGCCCAGGCGTATCACCCATTCGCTGCTCCAACGCAGGTGGTAGGTGGCCTCTTTGAGCGACTTGCCCGCTATGGCTGCCAGTGTAGTATCGGCGCTACGTTCCAGCTCGGTCCAGAACAGCACATTGAAGGCATCGTAATAGAAAGAACGTGCTACGGTATAGGCCCAGTCATTATTGGGCTGCTCCAGCAGCAGCAGGTTGTAAAATTCGTTGCCATCGCGCAGGTAGGCAAGGTCGTCCTCGTCTATGGCGGCGCCTTTGCTCACAAAGTCGTTCAGCATTACAGACGCGAATGTACCTGCCTTCGCTTCGGCAGGCAGCGCATTGAACTGCGCTGCTGCGTACTGATAAAGGCTGCGTGCGCGACCTATATGATCGAGCGATGTATTGGTGAGCGCAATGTCCTGCTCCAGGATGGGGCCATGGCCGCACCACTCGCTGATGCGGTGTCCCAGTATCAGGGCGTCGTCGGCTAATCTGAGTGTATAAATGAGGTTCATTATTCTGTTATTGGGAATTGGGAATTAGGGATTAGGTTGTCTTTGTATGTTTCGCTCTTTAGTGACCTTGTCGAGATATGCTATATACCCATTTATCGTTTTTATGACCGTTTCGCATTGCTGTTCTATCTGCTCCAAGGTGTTTTCCGTTATATAACCTTCATCATGTGCTACTGATAGATGTTCCAGCGTTTCTACTGCGGAACCTCTTGACTGTATAAAGAAACGCCGGGTGTCTGTATAAGTATACCTTCCATATCCTTCAGCGATATTCGCAGTTACAGATCTTGCAGATCTTGTTATTTGGGACGTTAGTGCATATTTTTCAGCATCCGGAAAGGTTCTTACAAGTTCAGATATGGTCATTCGTAACTCCCTGCCTTTTTGCCAGCAGACCAACTCTTTGAATCCTTTATAAGAATTTTGATGTTCCATTTTGCCAAATACAATACATCATCGAGAACTGCGCCTAATTCCTAATAACTAATACCTTAATACTTATTCGCTACATATACTTTACTTCGTCGGGCAGGTCGTAGAAGGTGGGGTGCCTGTATACCTTGTCATTGGCGGGATCGTACATAGACTCGGCCTCGGCGGGGTCGGAAGCATGGATGTACCTGCTTTCTACCACCCATATGCTTACACCTTCCATGCGGCGGGTATATACATCGCGGGCATTCTCTATGGCCATTTGCGCATCTGCTGCGTGCAGGCTGCCCGCATGTTTATGATCGAGGCCAGCCTTGCTGCGTATGAATACTTCCCACAGCGGCCATTCGTTCCTGTTGCTATTCAGCTTATCGTTGGTCATTTCAGTTCTTGTTCTGTTGTTGTTAGAAGCGAATGCTATGCTGCCTTTGTTTCGCCGGTCCTGGCCTTGCGTTTGGCAGCATGTGCCAGTGCCGCGTCGCGTACCCACTGGCCATTCTCCCATGCATTGCGGCGGGCATCTATCCTTTGCTTGTTGCAGGGGCCGTTGCCTTTTACCACGTTCCAGAATTCGTTCCAGTCTATTTTGCCAAAGTCGTAATGGCCGCGCTCTTCGTTCCACTTGATGTCCTTATCGGGCATTTCCAGGCCCAGCACTTTGGCCTGCTCTGTGGTCACGTCTACGAATTTTTGCCTCAGTTCATCGTTAGTGAAGCGCTTGATGCGCCAGCGCACGCTCTGCTCTGTATTGGGGCTTTCGGCATCGGGTGGACCGAACATCATAAGCGAAGGCCACCACCAGCGGTCGAAGGCTTCCTGCGCCATTTTGCGCTGCGCCTCGGTACCCCTTGACAACGAGAGCATTATCTCGAACCCCTGCCTCTGGTGGAAGCTCTCTTCCTTGCATACGCGCACCATGGCGCGCGCATATGGACCGTAAGATGTGCGGCATAGGGGTACCTGGTTCATGATGGCGGCGCCATCTACCAGCCAGCCTATGGCGCCCATATCGGCCCAGGAGAGGGTAGGGTAATTGAATATAGATGAATATTTGGCCTTGCCGCTGTGCAGTTGATCGTACATCTGATCGCGGGTGATACCGAGGGTCTCGGCCGCGCTATAGAGATAAAGCCCATGGCCGGCCTCGTCCTGCACCTTTGCCAGCAATACGGCCTTGCGGCGCAGCGATGGGGCGCGGGTTATCCAGTTACCCTCGGGTAGCATACCTATTATCTCGCTATGGGCGTGCTGCGATATCTGGCGTATGAGTGTTTTGCGGTAGTCGTCGGGCATCCAGTCCCTTGGCTCTATGCTCACTTCACGGTCTATCTTGCTGTCGAAATGCTCCTGGAAAGAGTGTACCGTCATGTATATCTGAATTTTAAACTACAAATATACACTATTCTGCCTAGCTGTATACTGATATTGGTCAGAACAGTGCGGCCTTACCATAGCAATAACAGGCGACCATCAGAGAATGATCTCGACCCCTTCTTTTTTCACTGAATCGAGCAGGGGCGAGTCGTTATTGGAGAAAAATTGCTGTGCTCCTATGGCAAAAGGTTCTATCCGAATATCTACTTTTCTTGCCAAAAGCCAGGTTTTAGCTTTCTCATTCACGTTATTATCGTTGAAAGTATCTGAGACCAACATTACATCTATATCACTCCCTTTGTTCGCCTGGCCGCGTGCAAAACTACCATACAAAAATGCCTTCTGGATCTTTAACCCAGCCTCATTGAGTAAACGGATATATGCTTGTACCAGCCTTATTATTTCGCTTTGAGCCATAGGGTAACATGACGAATTTGGTTTTGTGAGCTAGCCGAACAGTTCGCCCTGGGCGGCCTTGCCGGAGTGCCTGCGCTCATGTTCCAGCAGCCATTTTTTGATGGGTAGCCCGCCGCCATAGCCGGTAAGGCTGCCATCCTCGCCAATGACGCGGTGGCAGGGTATGATGATGGCTATGCCGTTCTCGCCATTGGCACCGGCCACAGCGCGTATGGCTTTCTCATTGCCCAGGAATATGGATTGCTGCTTGTAAGAGCGGGTCTCGCCATAGGGGATCTGCAGCAGACCGTTCCAGACACTTTTCTGAAAATCGGTGCCGGCAAGGTGCAGCGGCAGATCGAAGTCTTTACGCGTACCCTGCCAGTACTCTTCCATCTGGGCTTCCAGCAGTGCAAAGTAGGGATGGTCGCCTTCTGCGAAATCCTTGCCGGTGTGGGTCTGTATGCGCCGCATGATACTGTCTATGCTGCGGCGGTACTGGAAGTCGAAGAGGCAGATACCATCATCGGTAGCGCCGATGCGCATCTGGCCTACGGGTGTCTTTATATGTTTCAGGGCTATCATGGCAGGATAAAGTTACCAATCCTTATCCGGCTTTACAGGAGCGCCCTTTTCTTTATTCATTTTTTCCTGCAGTTTCTTTTCTTCGTTCTGCAGGGCGTTCAGCAGTTGCTCGGCGGCCTGTTTCGATACTTTGCCGGGTTGTGGCTGTGGCTGGTCCTGTTTGTCCTTGTCCTGCTTGTTCTCGTTGGGCTGGTTCTGCTGGTCGTCTTTTTTGTCCTTTTTATCGTCTTTTTTGTCCTTGTCCTTATTCTTGTCGTCCTTTTTATCGTCCTTCTTATCCTTGTCGTTCTTTCCGCCTCCCTCACCCTGTGCTTTCATTTTCAGTGCATAGGAGAGGTTGTACTTGGCATCGGCATCCTGCGGGTTGTTGCGCAGGGTCTGCTTGAAGGCAGTGATGGCATCGTCCCATTTCTTTTCGGCCATATAGGTGTTACCTATGTTGTAGTCGGCAGCGGCGCGGCCCTGTTTGTTCTGCGATATCTTGCGCGCGGCATCCATCACCTTGCGCGATGAATCGAACTTCTGCTGCTGGTACAGGGTATTGCCGAGGTTGAACATGCCCGGTGTATAATTGGGGTTCTTGGCCAGGGCCTTGTTATATCTTTCGGCGGCCTCTTTGTACTTCTTCTGGTTGTAGAGGTCGTTACCATCGAGCATGTAGCGCGATACCTGCGCCTGTGCCGGTATGCCTGCCAGCAGCACAACGATACACACCAGCAGGCCGAACGCCTGCCGGACCCTCATATAGGCCGGTATGCCGGGATGGTTATATGGCCTGTTCATTCGTCCTCTTTTTTGAGATATTCCTGGCACCGGGTAGCAGCCACTCTACCAGCAGCAGCAGCAGGCCCACGCCCAGGAAGTATTGAAAATAACTGGTGAAATCGGTGAACATAATGCTACCAAGGTTCTTTTGCTCCATGCCTTCCAGCGCATTGTTCAGTTTTGCGGCCACGGCATCGGTATTATCCAGCAGGGAGTAGGTGCCATGGCCCGCGCGCGATATGGAGCGCAGCGCATCTTCATTGAGCTTGCTGATGACGGGGTTGCCGTTCTCATCGAGCTTGGCAGAGTTGGTGGCGGGATCGAAGAGGGTAGTACCCTGTGGAGAGCCTATGCCCACCGTGTGTATGACCACACCCTCGGCAGCGGCCTGTTTGGCAGCCTCTTCGGCCTGGGTATCGTGGTCCTCGCCGTCAGATATCACTATCATCGACTTGTACTTGCGCTCGTTGCGGGTAAAGGCATCGGTACCCATCTGTATGGCCTCTGATATGACGGTACCCTGGTAGGGCACCATATCGGGCGATACGCTCTGCAGTATCATCTTCAGCGCGCTATAGTCTATGGTGAGCGGTACTTGCATGTACGACCTGCCTGCGAATACCACCAGCGCCACACGGTCGTTGCTCATTTTGTCCGTGAGGCTCATTATCAGTTGTTTGGCGCGTGTGAGGCGGTCGGGCTGAATGTCCTTTGCCAGCATGCTCTTGCTCACGTCCAGCGCTATGACCACATCTACACCTTTGCGCTCGGTACGCTCGGTCTTGTCGCCCATGCGCAGGTTGGCCCAGCCAATGACCATGGCCGAGAAGGCTATGCACAGCAGTATGAACCGCAATGTATTGCGGCCGGGGATGTAGCCGAGTATCTGCCCGCCTACTACCTGCTCGTCGCCAATGCGCTGCAGGCGTTTTTTTCGCCAGTATACTATACCGGCGAACAGGCCTATGAGCACGGGCAGCAGTGCGAGAACGTATAGATATTCTATATGCTGGAACTGGAACATGATCGGGACACAAATTTAGTCGGGAGGTTCATAAATACACCATCAAAAAAAGAGATCTTTAATTTTTTTAACAAGTACTTTCCGATCTGACTGCAAAGGCAAATTTCGTATGCTGCCGGTAGGGGCATCGCCGTCAAGCCTCACCCCGGCCCTCTCCGGTTGGAGAGGGAGAGCCAATGTCCGCGCGGTCGCGCGGATGTTATTTGCACAAAAAAATACAAAGACCTGAAAATTATTGTCCCGTAGAAACGATCGTATCAGAGGCCCTTCATGTAGCTATACTTATTAATAACTATCTTCGCACTCCTTTTATAAAAAGTACATTTTATGTATCGTACACACACATGTGGTGAGCTGCGTATGCAGCATGTGGGCACAGAGGTGGCAATGGCAGGCTGGGTGCAGGCCGTGCGGAAATTCGGCAGTATAACCTTCGTGGACCTGCGCGACCGTTACGGGGTGACCCAGCTATACTTCAACGAGCAACTGAACACACAACTGGATAATAGCCCTCTGGGCCGCGAATTCGTACTGCAGGCCAAGGGCAAGGTAATAGAGCGTACCAATAAGAACAGTAAGATACCTACCGGGGATATAGAGATAGAGGTGACCGGCTTCTCTGTGCTGAACAGTGCGGTGACACCACCCTTCACGATAGAAGAAGATACCGATGGCGGCGACGAGCTGCGCATGAAGTACCGCTACCTGGACCTGCGCCGCCCTACGCTGCGCCGCAACCTGGAGCTGCGCTACAGGGTGAACCGCTCTGTACGCAATTACCTGGATACGCAGGGCTTCTGGGATATAGAGACCCCCTTCCTTATACGCAGCACGCCAGAGGGCGCGCGCGACTTCGTAGTACCGAGCCGCATGAACGAGGGGCAATTCTACGCCCTGCCGCAAAGCCCGCAGACCTTCAAGCAACTGCTGATGGTGAGCGGCTATGACCGGTACTACCAGGTAGTGAAGTGCTTCAGGGATGAGGACCTGCGCGCCGACCGCCAGCCAGAGTTCACACAGGTGGACTGTGAAATGAGCTTTGTAGAGCAGGAGGATATACTGAACATCTTCGAGGGGCTTTTCAAGCATGTCTTTAAGGATGTTAAAGGGCTGGAATTTCCCGAGGCATTTCCGCGTATGACGTGGGATGATGCGATGTGGAACTACGGCAACGACAAGCCGGACATTCGCTTCGGGATGAAGATAGGCAACCTGAAGACACCTGTAGCTGCCAAACGCAGTGATGCGACCGATACTGCTGCACTGTGGAACGGTGAGTTCCCCGTGTTCAATAATGCAGAGACCATACTGGCCATAAGCGTACCCGGCTGCAGCGAGTATACACGCAAGCAACTGGACGAGCTGACCGAATGGGTGAAACGCCCGCAGATAGGTATGACAGGCGTGGTGTACATAAAATGTAATGCCGATGGTACCTACAAGAGCAGTGTAGATAAATTCTTCAGCGAAGAAAGACTGAAAGCGATAGCTGCCTTCTGCAATGCACAGCCGGGTGACCTGGTACTGATGCTGGCAGGTAACGAGGCGCGTACCCGCAAGGCCATGAGCGAGCTGCGCCTGGAGATGGGCAATCGGCTGGGCCTGCGCGACCCTGATGTGTACCGCCCGCTGTGGGTGATAGATTTCCCCCTCTTCGAGCATGATGAGGATGCAGGACGCTGGGTGGCCCGCCATCACCCCTTCACATCGCCGAAGCCGGAGCATATAGAGTGGATGGGCGATATGAGCAAGTATGACGATATAAAGGCCAATGCCTATGATATGGTGCTGAACGGTACCGAGATAGGCGGTGGATCGATACGCATATTCCACCGCGAGCTGCAGGAGAAGATGTTCGCAGCGCTGGGTATGAGCAAAGAGGAGGCGCAGGAGAAATTCGGCTTCCTGCTGGGTGCGTTCGAATATGGCGCACCGCCACATGGCGGCATAGCCTTCGGTTTCGACCGTATGTGCGCCCTGCTGGGCGGGCAGGAGACGATACGCGACTTCATAGCTTTCCCCAAGAATAATGCAGGCAGGGATGTGATGCTGGACGCACCATCTTCTATAGACGATATACAGAAGAAAGAACTGGGGCTGTAACAACTGCACCCTATAGTATGGAACAGGCAGGTACATCAAAGTACCTGCCTGTTCTTATTTATACGCCCTGCCCGGTGGGGGATATTCAAAAAAATATTCGCCCGCCACTAACTTTATATAAATGTGCCGCGCCTTATTTACCAAGAGCATATAACACACGCTATTCTTTACACTCTTCCAGATCTGGAGCCTACCCTGTCAGGGTGTGTCTGTTGCTTTTCTCACCCATGAAGTGGTGGGGGTCATTTATTATGATCTATTTTCCAAACAACCTAAAGATCACATTTTATGAACAAGCCTGGACTTCTTTTATTCATTGTACTACTGCTATCGCTTGCAGCGAGATCGCAGACCATAACCGGCCCCGGAACGATATGTGGGGGAAGTATCATTACTTATGCCGGATCGCCAGGAGGTGGTACATGGAGCATCACTCCTTCGCCGGTGGCCACCGTGAACCCTGCCACGGGCGGTGTAGAGGGCTATAGCGCAGGTACTACCACGCTGACCTATACTATAGCAGGGGGAGCATTTACCACAATGCCCATAACTGTGCTGGCCGGCGCTACCATTACCACTACAGGCACCCGCAAAACATGTGTGGGCGGTACCATAACGCATGTGGGCGCCGGGCCCGGCGGTACATGGTCCATATCTCCGACGAGCGTAGCAAGTGTGTCTGGCGGCAGCGTACTGGGTATTTCGCCGGGTATAGCCACGGTGACATATTCGGTGTCATCGGGCTGTAGCGCTACGCTGACCGATACGATAGTGGCCGTACCAACGGCCATAGGTGGTACGCTAAGCCTATGCGACGGCTCTACCACTACGCTTACCAATACCGTAACAGGCGGTACATGGAGTAGCGCTACACCTGCGGTGGCTACTGTAGGCGCTTTTACGGGTATCGTTACCGGGCTGATGCCCGGTACGGCTACCATTACCTATACTGTAGCGAGCGGCTGTACGGCTACGGCCGTGGTGACGGTAACGGCATCGCCCACTATGACAGTAGGCAGTGGGGGCATGATATGCGTAGGCGCTACGGCTACAATAACAGGGTCGCCGACGGGTGGTGCGTGGACAGTAAGTCCTCTTTCGGTGGCTACGCCATCTATGGGTGGAGTAACCGGTGTGAGCGCAGGTACCGCTACAGTGACCTATAGTGTAAGCGGATGTAATACTACGTCTGTAGTGACCGTAATGCCTACCGCTACTGTTTCGGTGGGATCGGGCAACCTGTGCCTGGGCAGCCCATATACGGCATCGGCCACACCGGCCGGTGGTACATGGTCATCGTCCTCTTCTGCTGTGAGCATAGCTGCTGCTACCGGGGTGATGACGCCTGTGAGCGTAGGTACGGCCAGCATTACCTATACACTGGCATCGGGCTGCTTTGCTGTAGCCACTGTTACAGTGAATAGCCTTCCTACGGTATCGGCATCGGTGACACCGGCCGCCTGTGGCAATGGGTATACACTAAGCGGTAGCGGTGCATCTACCTATGTGTGGACGCCCGGTTTCGGCCTTTCGTGTTCGTCCTGCACATCGCCCACTACATCGCCCACCGGGCCTATGACCTATTATGTGACGGGCTATAGCGCAGCAGGCTGTACAGACTCGGCAAGTATCTCCATAAGCGGCAACCGAATATATGGTCACATCAGTTTCAGCGGTATGGCGCCGGCATCACCGGCCATGAAGGTATGGCTGATACAGTACAACCCAACGGATAGCTCTATAACTGCTACAGATTCTATGAACAGTTGCCTGGATGGCGGCTTTCCCTATTACCAGTTCGATGGCAAGCCCGCCGGGAACTACCTGGTGAAAGCAAAACTGAACAGCGCTGTACCGGGTACCAGCGACTATATACCTACCTATGGCGCATCTACGCCCAACTGGTATGCAGCAGCAACTGTAGCGCATGGTACAGGTACCAATGTGCAGGACATAACCATGATATATGGTACTGTACCATCGGGCCCGGGCTTCATAAGCGGTTATGTGTATTCGGGTGCAGGCAGGGGCACTGCTAGCGAGATACCTGTAGAGGGTATGATAGTGTTCCTGAAGAATGCGGCAGGCGATGTGCTGACCTATACCTATACCAATGCATTGGGTGCATACTCGTTCGGCAGCCTAGCATATGGGTCGTATGTTATTTATCCGGCAGAGCAGTCGTACTATACTACGCCGTCGGCCATCATAACGCTGAGCGCGGCAACACCATCTGCTACTGCAGTATCCTTCAAGCAATACACAACATCGGGCATTATACTCCCTTACATGTCGCCATCGGGCATCAATACCACTCTGCCAGACAATACGACAGGTGTATACCCTAATCCTGCGAGAGATCACCTGAACATAAAGACAGGTGTGGCCAGCGCAATGGAAGTGAGCCTGGTGCTTGCAGATGTGACAGGCAGGGTAGTATTTTCTTCCCTGGCCACCACGAATGAGAATGGTGAGCTGCGTGCAGATCTGACAAAGGTGCCTGCGGGGATGTATGTGATCCGTGTGACATCGGCACTGTATAACTATACCGGCAAGCTGCTGGTAGCCGAATAGAACATACTACGGAAATATACCTTGCTTCATAGATACAGGACGGGCCACCCATTTGGGCGGCCCGTTCCTGTATGTGTAGTGAAAAAAGTTCATTACTGCTGCCCCAGGTAAGTGGGTAGCGACCTGCCGATGATGTCCGTCCAGCCGGCCTCGAAGTTGTGGCGGGCAAGATCGGGGTTGGTGGTGCCGAATGTCTCCAACCCTGAGTGGGTAAGTTTTATTCGCGTGCCATTACCCTCCTCAGATAGCTCGAAGGTAACGAGCGACTCACCGGGATAACCATCGTAGCGCCAGGTGTAGGCTATCTTATGCCCGGGTACTACTTCTGTTATGCGGCATAGGTGCAGGTATTGGTGTTCTTCCGTACCGCCCGTGAAGCTGAATTCGTACCCCACTTCTGCCCTGAAGCCCGGCAGATCGAAGTACCAATGCTTCATTTTTTCGGCATCAGTTATTGCTTCCCATACGGTATCTATGGGGCTGTTCAGTGTTCTTTCTATTACGAATGGTGTGGTGTTCATATCAATTGTTTATCAGCTCCGTGGAAAGATATATTGTAAGTGCGTCGTCGAGGAATACTGCCCAGCCTTTCTCGAAGCTCTTCCTTTCGAGGTGGGGGTTGGTGGTGCCGAAAGTTTCCAGCCCTTCGTGGGTGAGCCGCAGGCGCGTCCTATCGCCCTCGGCAAAGAGCTCGAAGACGACATGCGATGTGCCGGGATGGCCATCGTACCGCCAGGTGTAGGAAAGTCTTTGTTCGGGTATGGCCTCTGTGACCTTGCAGATGTGCAGGTAGGTACTGCCTTCACAATCGGCATTGAAGCTGAATTCGTGCCCCTGTACGGGTCGGAAGTCGGCTATATCGAAGTACCATTGTTTCATGTGATCGCGATCGGCGATGGCCTGCCACAGCATACTCGCCGGGGCATTGAATGTTCTTTCGATGATGAATGGATGTGTGTTCATTTTTGTAAGGTTTAAAAAATATGAAACCAAAAGGTTTCACAAATGTATACCTATTTCGCATTTCGCCAAATAATATTGTTAAAACAGGCATAAATAGCATTTGCAGATGCACTCATAAGCATGTCATGCGGGATAGCTGCCGCAGATAACCCTTAATTTTGAAGTATATGAAAAAGCTGATCCGTAACATGCTGCTATTTATTTTTGTAACAATGCAGCTACAGGCATGTGGGCAGAAGGATAACCTCCATACATCAAAAGCATTTCAAGAGATGAATACTACCGCAGGTACAGATAAGACACATAAGGAAGAGACGGCCACATTTGGCGGAGGCTGCTACTGGTGCGTAGAGGCACAGTTCCAGATGCTGAAGGGTGTGCGGCATGTGGAGTCGGGCTTTAGCGGCGGCCAGGTAGACGACCCTACCTACAAGCAGGTATGTGCAGGCAATACCGGCCATGCCGAGGTGGTGAACGTATATTACGACCCTGCGGTAATAAGCTATGACGAGCTGCTGGCCGCATTCTGGACATCGCACGACCCTACGCAGCTGAACAGGCAGGGCAACGACATAGGTACACAGTACCGATCGGTGATATTCTACCACAACGAGGAGCAGAAACAAAAGGCCGAAGCCTACAAACAGAAACTGAACGAGGAGAAAGCATGGGACAAACCCGTGGTGACAGAGATATCGGCCTTCAAAAAGTTCTATGTAGCAGAGGACTATCACCAGAACTACTACAACGAGAACAAGGACCAGCCATACTGCAAATTTGTGGTGGGGCCGAAGGTAGAGAAGTTCAAAAAGGTGTTCAAAGACAAGTTAAAGTAATGCGGCTCAGGGGCTATTATATAGGTAATGCCTAATTTTGCGCTGCTATGAAGTCATTCAATGTGCCGGTACACTACCGGAGCCCGCTGGTGAGCGCCATAAAGAGGAAGCGTAAGGCCGACGATAAGATGAAGCGCGACCTGACGCCCACGGTACTGGACCTGGGTGCGCTGCAGGTGATACTGGCGCGCCATTTCGGGTTTTGCTACGGGGTGGAGAACGCTATAGAGATAGCCTTCAGAGCGGTAGAGGAGAACCCCGGCAAACGCATATTTCTGCTGAGCGAAATGATACACAACCCCGGCGTAAATGCCGACCTGGTGGCCCGTGGGGTGCGTTTCATAATGGATACCAAAGGAAAGATGCTGCTGAACTGGGATGAACTGACGGCCGATGATGTGGTGATAATACCCGCCTTTGGCACCACGCTGGAACTGGAACAGCAACTGCGCGATAAGGGCATAGATCCTACGCGATACGAGACCACCTGCCCCTTTGTAGAAAAAGTATGGAACCGCGCGGGAAAGATAGGAGACGATGGCTATACCATAGTGGTACACGGCAAGCCCGACCATGAAGAGACACGCGCTACCTTCTCGCACAGCAAGGCACATACGCCCACAGTAGTAGTGCGCGATATGGAGCAGGCCATGCTGCTGGGCAGGTATATAAAAGAGGAGCTGCCCGCAGCACAATTCTATACCGACCTGAGAGGACAGTATTCTGAGGGTTTTGACGTGGCAAAGGACCTGCAACGCATAGGTGTAGTAAACCAGACCACCATGCTGGCCAGCGAGACACAGGCCATAGCCGACCGGCTGAAACAGACCATACTGCAACACCATGGCCTGCCTGCCGACCGTGCTGCCGAGCGATTTGCCGATACACGCGATACGCTATGCTATGCCACCAACGATAACCAGGGCGCAGTGGAAGGTATGCTGGAGCAGCAGGCCGACCTGGCACTGGTGATAGGAGGGTACAACAGTTCTAATACATCGCACCTGGCAGAGCTGTGCGAGCTAAGGCTGCCTACCTACTACATAAACGATGAGCATTGCCTGCTGTCTGCCGATGAGGTGCGGCATTACGACCTGCATACACATTCCGAGAAGGTGACCACAGGTTACCTGCCACGGTCGCGGCCGCTAAGGGTGATGATAACATCGGGCGCATCGTGCCCTGATGCCCTTGTGGACAGGGTGATACAGCGCATGGCCCAGATAACGGGTAGTGAAAGTGCGCTGGCCGAGGTGACGCAGCAGTGGCAGATCAATTAGATCATTGAAGCTGTGATACGCGATAGTATGCGCGTATCACCGAACTGCCATCGGTACTCCTGATGGTGTCCCTGCGCACTATGTCGTTCACATGGTCCTGCAGCTTGAAGGTCTTATTGGTCTTATAGTTCACCGACAGCCATTTGTCTGCCCCCAGGCGGTCGTACCTGTATATGATCTTCGATACGGGCAGTGGCTGCAGTTTACCCGATGCATCTTTATAAGTATGTTCCCTGTCGGTATAGCTTTCCATCAGCGATACATAGCGCAGTAGTGTGTGATCGGTAAGCGTATCGGGGTTAATGATCTTGTGCGCTGCGTCGTAATGCTCGTACCAATACATGGTATCGGCCACGGTGCCGCCATGCATACAGAACTCGGGTAGGGTCACCGTTCTTGTCGGGGCCTGCTGCGGCTGTGGCTGTCGCCCGAAGGCATCCATAGGGTCGTCTATGACGTAGTTGTATACGGGTATCTTTTCTTCTTCCTTCTTACTGTGCTTTTTCCCCTTTTGCGCCAATGCAGGCAAGCCTGCCAGCAGAGCAAAGCAGATGCATACGGCCATAGGTATGCGAAGGGTAAGAGCGTGCGGTAGCATTTATTTCAGCAGCTTGAAGGAATTGAAGAACTTGCTCATGTCCTCGTTGATGGCATAGTCTTTCTTTGCTACTACCACCAGGTCGTACAGTTTGCCTTCGGCTATGCATATCTTCACCGATACGGTAGTGCTGCCTTTGGGGGTATCGTAGAAGAAAGCACGGCCCATAAAGCCGTTCAGCTCTATCTTCTGATAGTCTATGATGTCGTTCTCTGAGAAGTCTTTTATACGCATTTCCACCGCACTGTCCAATATCATGTTGAGGCGGAAGGTGTCTGTAAGTACATTGGCAGGACAATCGGTATAGCTTACTTCGAACAGTTTGAATTTGTCTATGGCGAAGCTTGAGGGTTTCCACCTAACGAAATGCCTTACCTGCTTGCCGAACACAGTGACCTCAGTTTTCTCTGCTTTCTGCACGGGAGAGGGCATGTCTGCCGAGAAGTTGCCTTCGGGTATGGTGTGGGTCTTCCATCCGGTATCATCACGAGAGCAGGATGGCAGCACTATAGCGAACAGTATGGAAAATAAGAAGTAGCGCATGATGCGAAAGCTTTTTGCAGGGCAAAAATAAAGAAAATGTACGGGGTAAGGCCGATGTAGGTATAATGGAATATAGATAACGAACAAGCATGGATAGCCCATGCCTGTTCGTTATGACCGTGGAAAGGTATTCTATTTCTTGGCTGGAGCGGCATCTTTTGCAGCGCCCTCTTTGTTGGCTTTGTACCTTTTGTCAGGTGTGCCGTCCTTTTTTGTAGGCCCTGCAGGTGCGGGTTCTTCCTTTTTGGCTTTGTTGTCTTTGTAGCGCATATCGGGCGTGCCATCCTTTTTTGTTTTAGGGGCATCTTTTGCTGCCTCTTTTTTTGCTGCCTCGCCTTTACCTGCAGCTTTCTTGTCTTGTGCGAATGAGCCGGTGCTGATGACCACCATTGCCAGCACGAGTAAGAATAATTTTTTCATTGTTGGGTGAATTTGATGCCAAGGTAGTGACTTTTAAAGATATATAGATGCTAGTAAGTTGTTAACAGTGAGCGTGTTGTGAGCCATTAGCGCGTGCATGTATCGGCTATAATAGATCGAGGAGCCATCTTCGATACATGAATAGATGTTACCGATCCTTGTTTTCTGCTATTTGTTGTGTATTGCTGTTACATTTGCAACCTCGAACGGTCAAAAAAAGACGCAGTGCCTTCCCGGCACACAGGCGTACAGGAAATATGAACAATTTAGGTGTAAAGGCTACAAACAGGCAGATATTAAAGCTCGCAGCTCCGATATCGCTTGCGTTGCTGATACCGCAACTGAATTTCTTTACCAATACCGTTTTCCTGGGAATGCTGGGTCAGCGCGAGTTGGGAGTGAACGGCATAACAGGTGTGTTCTACCTCATCCTCTCTATGATCAGCTATGGCCTGGCCAGTGGTGTGCAGATACAGATGGCGCGCAGGGCAGGCGAGGGTGATGAGAAAGGGTTGGGGCAGTTGTTTGCCAATGGGGCCATGCTATCGGTGATGTTCTCGCTGGGGCTTATGCTGCTGACACTGTGGCTGGTGCCGCTGCTGTTCGGCTTCAGCCTGCACGACAACCAGAATTTCGAGCTTAGTGTACATTTCATTTACATAAGAGTATGGGGATTGCCCTTCCTGGCCCTTACCCAGTTGCTTTACTCCTTCTTTATCTCCATCAGCATGTCGCGTATGCTGATATATGGCTCTGTAGCGGCCACGGCTATGAACATACTGATGGATTACCTGCTCATATTCGGCTATGGGGGCTTTCCGGAGATGGGCTTTTCCGGTGCGGCCGTGGCCTCGGTGATAGCAGAGATAGCAGGCTGCCTGGTAATGGTAGG
Source organism: Nemorincola caseinilytica (assembly GCF_039540515.1). Taxonomy (NCBI): domain Bacteria; kingdom Pseudomonadati; phylum Bacteroidota; class Chitinophagia; order Chitinophagales; family Chitinophagaceae; genus Nemorincola; species Nemorincola caseinilytica. Next base: position 191,323 of record NZ_BAABFA010000011.1, read on the forward strand.
TGTGCTGCTTTACAACAGGCTGCATATAAAATACCCGCTCTTGCGCTACCTGCGCTTCGACCCCGAGCTTTCGCAGCGATCGCTGCGGGTGGCCGCGCCACTGATAGTGCAATTCCTGTTCAGTATAGGGGGCTGGCTGGTGTTCTTCTTCTTTATAGAACACCTGGGCGGGCAGGCGCTGGCGGCATCGCAGGTGCTGCGCAACATATTCGGTATCATAAGCGTAGGCACATGGGCGCTGGCCACTACCTGCAATACCATGGTGAGCAATATAATAGGGCAGGGACGGCAGGATGAGGTGATACGCCTGATATGGAAGATAGCCAGGCTCAGTTTCCTGTATACCTTCGTTATATGTGCCGTGCTGCTGCTGTTCTCGCATACCTTCCTGTCGGTATATACGGGAGATGAGTCGCTGATACAGTTCGCCCTACCCAGCCTGCGGGTGATAGCGGTAGCTACGCTTATCATGTCGCTATCTACGGTGGTGTTCAATGGTGTGGTAGGTACGGGCAATACCATAGTGAACCTGACCATGGAGATGACCTGCGTGGGCATATACCTTGTGTATTGCCACTTCATCATAAGGCTGTGGCATAGCCCGCTCTACCTGTGCTGGGGCTCGGAGTTCGTATACTGGACGGCGCTGCTGGTGGGCGCAGTAGCCTACCTATACAGCGGCCGCTGGAAGAACAAGGAGATATAGGCCACCTAGGCCTGCGCGGCCATTTTGCTACGCCACTCGTTTATCTCATCCACTATCTCTTTTGCAGTGATGCCATTGTGGCTTTCGTCGTAGACGCATTCGCCATTGACTATGAGCAGGGCCTGTGGCGACTCGTGATGTACCTGGTATTGCTCTGCTATCTTCATAGATATGGGCCTGTCGCGCAGCACATCGATAATAAAAAATGCAGCCGTATCGTTGTCATTCAGCTGTTCCAGCCGGGCCATGGCCATGTTGCTGATAGAGCAGCGTGAGCTATGCTTGAATACAAGCACAGGTTTGCTGGCGCTTAGTGTCTTTATACTTTCTTCCTGAGCTTCTGTCGTTAGTTCTGTCCAGTTCATCATGGTGCAAAGATAGGCCGTACCGTGCAGGGGCGGGTTATATGCCTATCAGGCAGGGCTATACAACAAAATGGCCCGGAATAAGTTCCCGGGCCACCTATGTTATCAGTGTATATCAAAGTGCTTTTTGCGCAGCCAGGGAGTACACAAGGGGAAACATTCCTTCCTGCCCCTTTACCTGGTATTTGCCGGGGGCTACCTGCACCATATTGCCAAAGCAATCGTATGGGCAATGGTCGAACTCGTGAAAGGCAGTGAGCGTGAGGCCTGCGCCCAGCAGTGCGCCTATCACATCGGACAGGGTGTGGTTCCATGTCATAGATGGCAGCGATATATCGGCGCTGCGGTCGGCATAGGTGCCCTGCTCGGTCTCGTGTATGGTGCCGGTGTTGAAGTAGGGATATATGATGCCTTTGAAGTTGTCGTCATACATCAGTACCAGCGGATGTGTCTCTGCAAATACGAACCTGCCACCCGGCGCCAGGCAGCGGGCTATGCTACCGGCCCATCTGGGCATATCGGGCAGCCATACGATGGTGCCGTAGGATGAGAAAACGATATCGAACTGACCAAGGAGTTCTTGCGGGAGCTCATACACATCGGCGCAGATGAAGCTGGCATTGAGGCCTAGTTCATCATTCAATTGGCGGGCATAGGTAATGGCTGCGCCCGAGAGGTCTACCCCGGTAACTATGGCCCCCATACGCGCCAGCGAGAGGCTATCTTGCCCGAAGTGGCACTGCAGGTGCAGTATGCGCTTGCCGGCCATATCGCCCAGCAGGGCCAGTTCTATATCCTTCAGGGTAGAAGCGCCTGCTTTAAAGGCATCGTTCCTGTAGAATGCCGATGCTATGTGAAAGGGCGTTTTTTCGTCCCATAACTTGCGGTTCACCGCTACATGGTCTTGTGGAGAGGTATTCATGATAGTAAGGTGTGTTATTGGTTCAAAATAAAGAAGCCGGTATTCTCATACCGGCCTCCTGTGATAAAATAATTATCAGAAAGGTTATGAGCTCTTCTTTGCAGACTCTTTCTTGGTCTCTTCCTTAGCTTCTTTCTGCTCTTTTTCTTTTTTGTCTTTGCAGCAGGCATGGCCACCGGCTTCCTTAGCACATTTTTCGCCTTTCTTCTTGCAGCATGATTTGCCTTCTGCGAAAGCTACGCCAGACAGCATTACCACTGAGGCGAGCAATAAAGTTATTTTTTTCATTGTTTTCTTTTTTAGAGTTGTTCTGAACTTACGTCAAAATTAGGGAAATTCTGTTACCGGCGAACAGCACATCACCTTTTGTTGTGGGCTATAACGGTAACGCCACCCTTTACCACATCGCCTATCTTCACGTCTACCACGGTGCCAAGGGGCAAAAAGAGGTCGACACGCGAACCGAATTTGATGAAGCCGAACTCTTCGTTCTGCTTCACTACATCGCCCTCGCCTACATAGTAGCATATGCGCCTGGCAAGTGCGCCTGCTATCTGGCGCATGAGTATATCGCCATTGTCGTTGCCTATGACTATGGTAGTGCGCTCGTTCTCGGTAGATGATTTGGGGTGCCATGCCACCAGATATTTCCCCGCATGGTACTTCATGTACTTCACCACGCCGCTCACGGGGTTTCGATTGACATGCACGTTGATGGGCGACATGAAGACAGATACCTGCAGGCGTTTATCCTTGAAATACTCGGGCTCATAGGTCTCTTCTATCACTACTACCTTGCCATCGGCAGGGCATATTATCTTGTCCTCGCCATGTACCATGTTCCTGAGCGGGAGGCGGAAGAATATGACCACCCAGAACCACAGCAGGAACAGTATGAATGTAATGGCATCTGCTATCCACGATACGGAGTCGGGAATGAGGTATATGGCGGTCCAGGCGAGGCCTATCCACAGTATAGTAGCTATGACAATGTACCAATACCCTTCGCGGTGTATCTTCATAATGAAGGTTCTTTTTTGCTGCGCAAAGGTAGTGAGTTTGCGACAGCAAGAAGGGAATAAAATTCTGCAGGGTTATTTTACTTCTTTGTAGGCAGGCCTCACCCCGACCCTCTCCCGCCGGAGAGGGAGAGCTGATGTCCGCGCGGTCGCGCGGGTATTTTTATAATGTACGCTATGCGAAGATCTGAAAATGCTCTTCCGGAGAGCTATTTTACTTCTTTGCCGGCAGGAAGCGGCACGACATACCCAGGCTGAATATGCTGAGCTTATCGTAACCGGCATCGGCAAAGATGCTGAACATGGGGGAGATATAGTAGCGTGCGCCTGCGCGTAGCATGAAGGTAGCGGTATGGCCGGTGCTGGCTATGGTGCTGTCGCCCGATGGGGCCGCGGTCTCGGAGATATTATTGAGGCAGATACCGCCGCCCACAAAGGGATCGAGGCGGGGTATATGCAGCAGGTGGCCGAAATGATACCAGGCCAGCAGGTTGCCGCCGAACACCCGCCAGCGGTTGGTGGCGGTGCGGCGTATGATGCCGTTGTGACCGCTGTCGAGCCGGAAGGAGTTGAACATAATGGTATTGAACGAGAAGCCTATGCCTATGCTCACCCTATCGCTAACGGCGTATTCGCCGCGTATATATACGGGCACAAAGCCCGATGCATTTCCTTTTTCGAACCCGGCCGGTACCGAGTATTCATTGCGATAGCCATTGATGAAGCCTGCCGATATAGTGGCCATATAGTTGCCTCGCTGAAAAACAGGGCCATCTATGCGGGTATCGTGCGAGGTACTGTCCTGCGCATGCGCAGCTACTGCAGATATAAGAACAAGCAAGAGAATAAAATGACGCTTCATATACGGATGGCAAGCTACTAAAAGTAACGGTATCGGCGGTAGAATATTGTTCGGGATTATGGGCCTTACTGTAATGCGAAAGCCCCGCATTTGCGGGGCTTTCTATATTTTTCGGAGAGACCGGAACTACTTATTCATCTTCGTCCCTGCTCCTCTGCTTCCTCTTTGGTTTTGGAGCTGCATCGTCCTCATCTTCCATCTTGTCTATCTTCCTGCGGTGAACCTCATCGCCCGGCTCGTGGTGAGCGTGCATTTTGTGGCCACAGTTGAAATTTTTGCTCAGACCGAAGTTCATCTGCTGGCCGAAGGTCAGATCCAGTGAGTTGCGGCTGTAAGTAGCGTTATCACCCTTGGTAGTAGTGTAGCTAAGACCACCAACAGCGAAGTTGAGGGCGAGGCCACGGCCTACATTGATACCCAGTGCAGGGAAGAGGTTTGCGCGAATGCCATTGTATTTGTCGGTTGCGGGGTTACCATCGTTGGTAGTGTAGCCGCCGGTATATGCGAATTCGAACTGGCCGAACCAGAAGAATATCTCGCTCCTGCGTATGTACTGAGAATAACGTGCGAAAGCACCAGCAGCATACATATTGTCAGTGGTCTTGCTGCCGCTTGCGTCCTTTACGGCATCCTGGCCCCAGCTTATGTTACCACCTACTGTCCAGTTGTGGTTGAACTGGTAACCAACGCCTGGAGTAGCGTTCCACATTGTGTTCTTCTGGAGGTTAGGAAGCCTGTCCTGGTGTAAGCCAACATTGCCATAAACTAAGATACTCCTTGGTTCCTGTGCGTTCGCTGTTGCCACAGAACCCACAGCCAATAAAGCGAGGATCAGTTTTTTCATATTCTGAATGTGTTTTGTGAATTATTCATGCAAATATAGTCGCCATTTTTAAAAATCCATAACTTTCGTAAATATTCTTTTTGCACATATAACCGGCATGCTGTCATTAGCTGAAAGTTGCTAAAACGCAGCAGCGACGGGCCTTAGCGTGCATCGAAATCTATCACTACTCGTTCGGTACGGGGGTGTGCCTGGCAGGTGAGCACAAAACCTTTTTCTATTTCGTCGTGCTCCAGGGCGTAGTTCACCTCCATTTCCACCTCGCCCTCGGTCACTTTTGCACGGCATGTGCAGCATACGCCACCCTTGCAGGCATAGGGGAGGTCGGCGCCGGCCTTGAGGGCGGCATCGAGTATGGTCTCGCCATTAAAGCCTACCTCCATATCGAAGGTAGCGCCATCGAGCGTGATGCTGACCTTGCTTTTGGGCCCGTCATCGCCCTTGTGGGTCGATACCCATTTCTCGTGGCCCTGCTTCGGCTGATCGGGCGAGGTGAAGAGCTCTATATGTACCTTGCCGGTAGGCATCCCCATGTCTACCAATTGCTGGCGAATGGAAAGTATCATATCCTCGGGGCCGCAGATGAAGGCCTCGTCTATAGTGCTGAGGTCTATGATCTTATCGCAGAGGTCCTTGCATTTCTGTGCGCCCAGCCTGCCGCTGAACATAGGTATATCCATATACTCGCGGCTGAGCACATGGTACAGGCGCAGGCGCAGCATATACTTGTTCTTCAGGCCTTCTATGGCCTCGCGGAAGATGATGCTGTTGCGCGTGCGGTTGCCGTATATGAGGGTGAAGGTGCTTTCGGGGTCTTCTTCCAGCACGGCTTTCATAATGCTCATGACCGGGGTGATGCCACTGCCCGCTACAAAGGCCAGGTAGTTCCTGCGGCCAGTGCGGTCCCTGGGGGTGAAGTTGCCCATGGGGGGCATGGTATCTATGACATCGCCGGGGCGCAATGTACCATTGGCCCAGGTAGAGAATTTGCCCTGCTCTACTTTTTTTATGGCCACACGCAGGTCGCCCTCGCCGGGGCTGGCGCATATGGAGTAGGAGCGGCGCACCTCTGCACCATCGATGTGTGTGCGGAAGGTAAGATACTGCCCGGGACGGAAGGCAAAGGCCTCCTTCAGCTCGGCAGGTATATGGAACGATACCGAAACGCAATCGGCTGTTTCGGTGCGTACATCTTTTACTTTTAGCGGGTGGAACTTGAGCGCTGACATATGTGTTATGAACGGACAAAAGTACTTGTGAAAACCAAAATAAGAGTGCAAAAGTAAAAAGAATGTGTTTGGCAGCGATGACGGCGATCAGTAAAGACGGTAGCTGAACGATAACAAGATAGTGGGCTAGTGGCAACGGGATACATACCTGCAGTGCGCTGTACAGAAGCTTTTTGTGGCAGGGTACTTGTACTTTTCTGTTCTTTGCTTATTTTGCGCCACACTATTAGGAATTTCAAAGAAGGTTTTATTACTTTTACTCCCGAAGAAAAATATTTGTATGATAAAAACCATGCTCAAAAACATTTTCCTGACGTGCCTGATGGCGCTGCCTGTAGCTGCTATGGCGCAAAAGCCGCCCTTCCCCCCCAGCACTACCGATCCCATCAACCGTCATGAGCTATTTGATAAGACCTGGTATTTCGTAGGTATGAAATGCCCGGATAAAATAGGTTCTGAAGCGCACTATATACACTGGTTCTCTACGCTGGAGCTGACAGTAAGCAACAGCAACAACATAAACTACGGTACTTATGTGCGCACCTTCAGGGATATGCGTGACAACCCAAGGGAAACAGGTACATACACCATAAACAGCGATGAAGTGGGCAATGTGATACTGATACTGAAAAAAGGTAAGAAGGGCACTACGGCGCGCTACATAATACCGATGGTAGAAGCACACCACCTGACGCTGATACGCACCGACGACAATGAGAAATGCAACATCACTTATGCCATAGCGCCATAAGGATAGCAGATACTGAAAGTCTTTAAAAAAGCACCCCATGAGGGTGCTTTTTTGTTACTTGTTGAGAATGCTGCCCAGCTTGTCCGCCCTCTTGCCCCAGCCTTTGCCGGCGCTGAATCTGCTGCTCACGAAACGTATCTGGATATCGGCCTGGGTGGCTTTATCAACAAAAGTGATGCGGGTACGCGCTTCGGTACCATGGTCGGTGAAATACCACAGGCCCTCTTCCAGGTCTTTGCCTGCATCGTATTTGTTGGGCACCTTGTAGACATTGAGGTCCGCATCTGAGGCTTTATCTGTGACGAAGACCTTCAGGTCGGACGTACCACGGTTGTTGGTGGTATATACACGTTGGGCGTGCGCCAGGGTAGCGGCGCACAGCAGTAATGCGGATAATAGTTGTTTTTTCATAGCAGTACGAAGTTACCTTGTTCTGGGCGGTACTTCGTACAGAATGCAGGGAAGGATATCCACATTTTATGGCCCCGCCTAGTGCGAAAAAAAGAGGCTGTCTCAATGGGAGACAGCCTCTTGCTATGATGTAAAAAACTTTGTTCGTTTATTGCACTACTACTTTGCGGCTCCATTTGCCGGCAGGCGTAGATGCCTGCAGGAGATACAGGCCGGGTACGTTGCCTATGTTCAGTTCGGTGTCTTTGTTGGTGTAGGTGGTCATCTCTGCCACTTTTCTGCCGGCCATGTCGGTCACTATCACATCCACAGGTTCGGATACGGCAGAAGGAAGGCGGAAGGTGAAACGGCCATTGCTGGGGTCGGGATATACTGCGGGGCCTTCCTGGCTGTAGGTGTTCACAAAGGGGGCAGACACTACCTTGGCGCCACACAGCATGCTGTCGCGGGCCTTGGGCTTGGTAACGGTAATGGCCCTTACGTTGAACATAGAACTGCCAACATAGAGGTTGCCACAATCATCGAACGCGAGGCCATAAGGTACTATGCAGGCCGCTGTAGCGGGTCCGCCGTTGCCCAGCACATCGGGGCCGGTGAAGATGTCGCCATTACCTGCATAGGTAGTGATGATGCCCGTACCTGCGGCCACCTTGCGTATGCGCTGGTTTGCCACATCGGATATGTAAAGGTTCTTCGACTCGTCCATAGTGACGCGTACCGGCTGTGTAAGCAGGGCCGATGCAGCAGGGCCGCCATCGCCGCCATAGCCAAGCCCACTACCCGCTACGGTAGAGATATTGCCGTTGGCACCGCTCACCATACGCACGCGGTTGTTCATATAATCGGCTATGTATACGTTGTAGTCGGCATCTACATACAGGCCACGAGGCTGGTCCAGCTTGGCATTGATGGCAGGGCCGCCATCGCCAAAGAAGCCCGGCATATTTGCCCGGCCCGCAATGGTGGTAACAGCGCGTGTGCCACCATAATTGATGCGGCGTACCATATGGTTGCCTATCTCGGCTATATACAGGTTGCCCGACCTGTCCACAGCTACATCGTAAGGGCTGTTCAGCACCATACTCCAGTTCCATGTACCGGTGTCGCCCTTCACGCCTCTCCGGCCTGCTATTTTCTTGATGTAGCCTGTTTTGAGGTCCAGCTTCAGTACCATACTCACGCCGTCGGCTATTACGAGGTTGGTATCGCGGTCTATGCACATACCTGCACAGCCCTGCAGCTTGTATCGTATGCCGGGTATGCTGTCCTGGGTATTGCTGGCGCTATCGCCTACATTGCGCACACCGGCTATGGTGGTGATGATGCCATCGGGGGTTATTTTGCGTATACAGGCATCGTTATTGTAGCCCAGCGGGCCGCCATCGCCTATATAGAGGTTGCCAAATGGGTCTCTGGCCACGCTCATAGGGCAGCGCAGCGAGGCATTGAGCGCCTTGCCGCCGTCTCCGCCATGGTCGTAATAGTTGTTTCCGGCTATGTGGATGATATATTGCGCACCGGCAGTGCCGCCGCAAAGAGATACCAGTAAGCCCAGGATAAGTGATCGTAATGTTCTTTTCAAGACCGGGTATTTTAGAAAATGGATAATGGGTAAAAGTAAATGATCTTTTTGTATTTGGGAAACATAGATGGGGTGGGGAGGGCATATATTTGGCCCATATGTACATATGTACTACCTTTGCGCCCCGTTCGGAATGTGAGGTGGTAGGGGAGCAGGTATGGAGTAGGGATAGCACACGGAAAAAAATCCTGAAAAATATTTTGCTTTTCCAAAATGTTGCCTACCTTTGCAGTCCCAAATTTTTAAAGGGAAGAAGATATTTATAAGTATGTCACAGCGTATCAGAATAAAGCTAAAATCTTACGACCACAATCTGGTTGACAAATCGGCAGATAAGATCGTTAAGACGGTGCGCAACACAGGAGCAGTGGTAACAGGCCCTATTCCTTTGCCCACAGAGAAGAAGATCTTTACAGTACTGCGCTCGCCGCACGTTAACAAGAAAGCCCGTGAGCAGTTCCAGTTGTGCACGCACAAGCGCCTGCTGGACATATACACATCTTCTTCGCGCACAGTTGACGCTCTGTCGAAGCTAGACCTGCCCAGCGGTGTAGAAGTAGAGATAAAGGCGTGATAGACGCCTTAGCCCCTCCCAGCCCTGCCTATCGGCAGGCAGGCTCCCTCAAGGGGGAGGAGATGTAAAGAGAGGCAGAAGTGAAGTTCTTAAAATAGTGAAAGTACATCCTCCCGCTCTGCGAAGAGCGCGGTGCGATATAGTTCTTAATAGAATTGAAAAACAGTTGATCCCGGACCACACTCCTTTGATGTATCATCAGGAAAAGACCCGGGCGCTCGACTAAAATAATATAATAATAATGAAAGGTATTATTGGTAAAAAGATCGGTATGACCAGCATTTTTGAGCCTAATGGTAAGCAGACAGCCTGCACCATTATCGAAGCTGGACCTTGTGTGGTTACTCAAAAGAAGACCGTAGATACCGACGGTTACAGCTCTCTGCAGATCGCGTTCGGCGAGGCAAAAGCTAAAAATACGCCAGGCGCGCAGATCAATCACTTCGCAAAGGCGGGCACTACTCCCAAGAGTGTCGTAAAGGAAATTCGCAATTGTTCCATAGATAAGAATGTAGGTGAGAACATCACCTGTGAGATATTTACCGAAGGTGAGAAGGTAAGCGTTATAGGCACTTCGAAAGGTAAAGGTTTCCAGGGTGTTGTAAGGCGCCATGGTTTTAGCGGTGTGGGTGAAGCTACCCATGGCCAGCACGACCGTCAGCGCGCTCCGGGCTCGGTGGGTGGTTCATCTTACCCCAGCCGCGTGTTCAAAGGCATGCGCATGGCAGGCCGCATGGGCAACGAGCGTGTGAAGGTAAAGGCGCTGCGCGTGGTGAAAGTATTCCCCGAGCAGAACTACATATTGATAAGCGGTTCGGTTCCCGGCCATAATGGTTCTATTGTTTTAATTCAGAATTAAGTTCAGTCATGATAGTTGACGTATTAAATACTAAAGGCGAAAAGACAGGCCGTTCGGTAGAACTTCCTGATGATATTTTCGGAGCAGAGCCCAACGATCATTGTATTTACCTTGCGGTAAAGCAATACCTCGCAGCACAGCGCCAGGGCACGCACAAGACAAAGACCCGTGCCGAAGTGCATGGTTCTTCAAAGAAACTGCACAAGCAGAAGGGTACCGGAGGCTCTCGTAAGGGCAACATCCGCAACCCATTGTATAAAGGTGGTGGTACCGTTAACGGTCCTAAGCCACATGCCTACAGCTTTAAGCTGAACCGCAAGGTGAAAGACCTGGCAAAGGTATCGGCACTGGTATACAAGGCCCGCGAGAACAAGATAGTGATAGTAGAGGACCTGAACGTATCGGCTCCGAAGACCAGCACTTTCGCTTCTATGCTGGATGCACTGCGCGGCGACAACAGGAAGTCTATGCTGATACTGCCTGAGCACGACCAGAACGTGTACCTGAGCGGCCGTAACCTGCAGTCGAACAAGACAGTGGCCCTGAGCGATATGAACACATACGACATTACCAATGCCAGTGTGATCATCTTCACCGAGTCTGCTGCCAAAATGTTCAACGAGGAGCCTGCTGAAGTAGCTGCCTAAGTGTGGGCCGGCCTTGCCGGTAACAAATAAACAGACAATAACTAGGTGCGATGGCCCGGCCGCAGCACCAGCTAATAAATAAGAAAATGAAAGTTTCAGATATACTGGTAAGGCCGGTAATAACCGAAAAAGTGAATCGCCAGATGGAGCGCGCAGGCCGCTACACTTTCGTAGTGGGCAAGCAGGCCAATAAGCTGGAGATAAAGAAAGCTGTAGAAAGCTTCTATGGTGTACGCGTTGCTAATGTGAACACTATGGTGGTGCCTGCAAAGAGCAAAGCCCGCTTCACAAAGGCCGGTCTGCTGTCGGGTCGCAAGCCATCTTACAAAAAAGCGGTGGTAACACTTGTAGAGGGCGAAACAATAGATCTGTTCACTAACTAATCACCTCGGGGGCAGGTAATTTCCTGCCGATGAGCAGAAAGAGTAAACAATAATAAAACGATGCGAGTATCGGCTACTGTAGCTGATCGTCACATCAGCTAATATAAAGTAAAATGGCATTACGTAAATACAAACCGGTCACAGCCGGAACGCGTTGGAGGATAGGTAACGCTTACGCAGAGGTTACAACGAACGTACCTGAAAAGAGCCTGCTGGAAGCAAAGCCAGGCACAGGTGGACGTAACGTACAGGGTCGTCGTGCTATGCGCTATATAGGTGGCGGTAACAAGATAAAGTACCGTATAGTAGACTTCAAGCGCAACAAGAGCGATATAAAAGCTACTGTAAAGACCATAGAGTACGATCCGAACCGTACAGCCTTTATAGCTCTGCTGTCTTATGCAGATGGCGAAAAGCGCTACATCATAGCCCCTCAGGGTCTGGAAGTAGGTGCTACTGTTATCAGCGGTAGTACTGTGGCTCCGGAAGTTGGTAATGCTCTTCCTTTGAAGAACATGCCCCTGGGTACTGTGGTGCACAACATAGAGCTGCATCCTGGCCGCGGCGGTGCAATGGCCCGCTCTGCTGGTACCTATGCACAGCTGAACGCGAAAGAAGAAAAGTATTGCGTACTGAAAATGCCAAGCGGCGAGCTGCGCAAAGTGCTGAGCACTTGTATGGCCACTGTAGGTATAGTATCGAACAGCGATCACGGTCTTCAGTCTATGGGTAAGGCCGGCCGCAACCGTTGGAAAGGCATCAAGCCTCGCAACCGTGGTGTGGCGATGAACCCTGTGGATCACCCGATGGGTGGTGGTGAAGGTCGTTCTTCCGGCGGTCACCCACGCAGCCGTAAGGGTAAATACGCTAAGGGCGAGATCACACGCAGCAGGACGAAGGCTTCTAACAAGCTGATCATCCAGCGCAGGAACGGTAAGAAGCTTGCAGGTAAATAAGTAACGAAAGAATCTTAAGGGCCACGGCCCCTAACACAAAAAATAAATAGTCAATAAAATGGCTCGTTCAATAAGAAAAGGACCTTATGTAGACGCTAACCTTAGCAAAAAGGTAGACGCTATAAACGATGGTAAGGCAAAGAGGGGTGTAGTAAAAACATGGAGCCGTCGCAGCACCATCACTCCTGACTTCGTAGGCCACACCTTCGCGGTACATAATGGCAACAAGTTCATACCGGTATATGTTACCGAGTATATGGTGGGTCACAAACTCGGTGAGTTCTCTCCTACCCGCAACTTCAAAGGCCATAGCGGTACGAAGTAATAGACACTGCATGTCATGAGTGATCATGGCCCGTAGATGAATTATAATCGAATAACTAAAATAACATTGATGTGCATTGCAGGCGTGAGAGCCGAGTATCACATCAGCTAATTGAAAATAAAATGGAAGCTGTTGCCCGTTTAAGGAATGTACCGACCTCTCCCCGCAAGATGCGCCTGCTGGCCGATCTGGTACGCGGTATGGATGTTGAAAATGCGCTGAACACTCTGAAATTCAGCCCGAAGCACAATTCTGTGCCTATGGAGAAGCTGCTGGTAAGCGCTATCGCCAACTGGAGGGTAAAGAACGAAGGTGTGGATATAGCTGATGCTAACCTGTATGTAAAGACCATATTCGTAGATGGTGGCCGTATGCTGAAGCGTATGCGTCCTGCACCCCAGGGCCGCGCATACCGTGTGCGCAAGCGCAGCAACCACATAACTATAATTGTGGACAGCCGCAACCAGGCAGCTAACTAAGACCAATATATAACTAATATCATAATAGCTTAATAACGATCATAATGGGTCAAAAATGTAATCCTATAGGTAACAGGTTGGGCATCATCCGCGGATGGGACTCAATGTGGTATGGCGAAAAGAGGGACTTCGGCGGCAAGCTCGTTGAAGATCACAAGATCCGCAACTATCTCAATGCGCGTATCAACAAAGGAGGTATCTCCCGCATAGTGATAGAGCGCACATTGGGCAAGCTCATCGTTACCATACACACTTCAAAGCCCGGTATCATCATCGGTAAGGGCGGTACAGAAGTGGACCGTATAAAGGAGGAGCTGAAGAAGCTTACCAAGAAGGACGATGTGCAGATCAACATCATGGAGATACGCCGTCCTGAACTGGACTCTATGATAGTAGGAGAGACCATTGCCCGCCAGATAGAAGGCCGCGTTAGCTACAAGCGTGCTATAAAGATGGCTATATCTACCGCTATGCGCATGGGTGCAGAAGGTATCAAGATAAAGGCAGGTGGCCGTCTGAACGGTGCTGAGATAGCTCGTTCAGAGGAGTTCAAACAGGGCCGTACACCACTGCACACATACCGTATGGATATAGACTATGCTTCTGTATATGCTATGACCGTATATGGTAAGATAGGCCTGAAGGTGTGGATATGTAAAGGTGAAGTACTGGGCAAGCGCGATCTGAACCCCAACTTCTCTGCGAATTCTGACAGCCGTGGCAACCGTCCGACAGGTGGTTTCCAGGGTGGTGAAGGCCGCGGTGAACGTGGAGACAGGGGCGACCGTCGCGGTGGCGACCGCGGTGACCGCCGTGGTGGTGGCGATCGTCGTGGTGGCGGTGGTGACCGTCGTGGTGGCGACCGTGCAGGTGCAGGCAGCCGCAGATCATAATATTTTGTAAGGTATTTTAATAAAACGTGTAACAATGTTACAACCTAAGAAAGTAAAACATCGTAAAGCGCATAAAGGCAGGATCAAGGGTAATGCACAGCGTGGTGCAACTGTAGCCTTCGGTTCATTCGGCCTGAAAGCTCTTGAGCCAAAGTGGATAACGAACCGCCAGATAGAAGCTGCGCGCCAGGCAATGACCCGCCACATGAAACGTGAGGGTAATGTATGGATCCGCATATTCCCTGATAAGCCTATCACCCGCAAGCCGGCTGAAGTGCGTATGGGTAAAGGTAAGGGTAACCTGGAGTTCTGGGCTGCTGTAGTGAAACCCGGTATGATCATGTTCGAAGCTGAAGGCGTACCTATGAAGGTAGCCCAGGAAGCTCTGGAACTGGCCGCGCAGAAATTGCCTATCAAGACGAAGTTCGTTGTTCGTCATGACTATGCCGGTGCATAATACAAGTATAAAGTAGAGAGTATAAAGTAGAAAGCTGTTCTTCAGGAACAGTAGAATAATAAGAGGGGCCGGTCCCGGGTATGAGAGTGTGACTTTCGACATTCGGTCTGCGGCCTTCGACTAAAAAGTAAAACAATGGCAAATTCAAAAAAAGCGAAAGCTGACGAGTACCGCTCACTGGATGACCAGGCACTGAACGAAAAGATCGGTGAAGAGGAAATGCGCCTTAAAAGGACGAAGTTCAGCCATGCAGTTACACCGATAGAGAACCCGCTCTCTATTAAGACACTTCGCCGGCAGATAGCGCGTCTGAAAACTGAACAGCGTAAAAGAGCATTAGGTTTATAATCAATCATACTGTCAATTTATGACGACCGAAAGAAAAAGCAGGAAGACCCGTATAGGGGTAGTTAGCAGCAACAAGATGATGAAGACCATCACTGTTAACGTTGAGCGTAAAGTGAAACACCCCATTTACGGTAAGTTCCTTAAGAAAACATCCAGTTTCCATGCTCACGATGAGCAAAACACTGCCGGTATAGGCGATGTGGTGCGCATCATGGAAACTCGCCCGCTGAGCAAGACCAAACGCTGGCGCCTGGTAGAAATTATTGAAAAAGCTAAGTAACTTTTTAAGATGATACAACAAGAATCACGGCTGAATGTAGCCGATAACAGCGGTGCCAAAGAAGTACTTTGCATTCGCGTGTTGGGTAACTCGGGGCAGGACTATGCTGGTATCGGCGACAAGATCGTTGTTACCGTAAAGGACGCTCTTCCCGGCGGCGGTATGAAAAAGGGTACCGTGTCGAAAGCGGTCATCGTACGCACCAAGAACAAATTGCGCCGCAAGGACGGATCATATATCAGCTTTGACGACAACGCTGTAGTGTTGCTGAACAACTCTGACGATCCGCGCGGTACGCGTATCTTCGGCCCAGTGGCCCGCGAGCTGCGCGATAAGGGGTACATGAAAATTGTTTCCCTGGCACCGGAAGTATTGTAAAAATTGTTGTACCTTTGCAGCCCGTTTCAAAAGAGCGGCATTGATACAGCTCAAATATCATAACAGTGAACAAGAGATTCAAACCAAAGTTCAACATCAAGAAAGGCGACAGCGTTGTGGTGATAGCCGGCGACGACAAGAACCGCACAGAGCCCCGTACGGTGCTGGCTGTGATGCCTTCTGAAGCACGCATACTGGTAGAGGGCGTGAACATGGTGACCAAACACCTGAAGCCTAATGCACAGAACCCACAGGGTGGTATCGTGAAGGAGGAAGCTCCTATCAGCATATCTAATGTGCTACTGTGGGATGCCAAGTCCAAGAAAGGTACCCGTGTAAGGCGCGAGCGTACAGAAAAAGGTTTTATTCGCATATCTAAAACATCAGGGGAGGCGATCAAATAATGGCAACGAATACAACATATGCCCCACGTCTTCAGAAGAAGTACAGGGATGAAGTGGCACCCGCACTGATGAAGAAATTCGGGTACAAGTCTGTAATGCAGTGCCCACGCCTGGTAAAGGTGTGCCTGAACCAGGGTGTGAAGGGTTCTACATCGGACAAGAAGATGATAGATGACGCGGTGAACGAAATGACCATCATCACCGGTCAGAAGGCTGTGCCTACTATGTCTAAGAAAGATATATCTAACTTCAAGCTGCGTAAGAACATGCCTATCGGCTGTCGCGTTACACTGCGCCATATAAAGATGTTCGAGTTCATGGACCGTTTCATCTCTATATCACTGCCCCGCGTGCGTGACTTCAAAGGTATCAGCGAAAAGTCTTTCGATGGCCGTGGTAACTATACTATGGGTATCACAGAGCAGATCATCTACCCTGAGATAAACATAGACAAGCTGCCTCGCATCAGCGGTATGGACATCACCTTCGTTACTACTGCAAAGACCAACGAAGAGGCCTACGAACTGCTGAGGCTGATGGGTATGCCTTTCACCAACATGGAAAAAACAGGTACTAAAAACTAGTAGATAGCTGATAGTATTTAGTAGATAGTACATGGCCGATAGGACCATTCTTCCAAAGAGACATTGACCATATACTAATTACTACTTACCATCTACCAATATAAAAAACTATGGCAAGAGAATCAGTAAAAGCCCGCCAGCGCAAACGCGAATACCTGGTGGCAAAGTATGCCGCAAAGCGTGCAGCCCTGAAAGCTGAAGGTAACTACGAAGCCCTTGACAAACTGCCTAAGAACGCATCTCCGGTGCGTCTCAGGAACCGTTGCCAGCTCACAGGTCGCCCGCGTGGCTATATGCGCCACTTCGGCATCTGCCGCAACATATTCCGCGATATGGCACTGGACGGCAAGATACCAGGCGTTCGTAAAGCAAGCTGGTAACCGCCCTCCGGCCCGTGTACGAAAGTGTATACCGGTAGGCAATGTTTCAAAGTCGTCCCGCACTGATGCGAGGCCGATACTCGTAACAAATTTCTTTACAAATATCATCAAATAAAAAAATGGTAACAGATCCAATAGCAGACTTCCTTACCCGTATCCGTAATGCCCAGATGGCTCGCCATCGCATAGTTGAGATCCCGGCTTCAAATGTAAAGAAGCGCATGACGGAGATCCTTTACGACAAAGGTTATATACTGAAGTACAAGTTCGAAGACGATAACAAGCAGGGTCTTATCAAGATAGCTCTGAAATACGATCCTCAGACAAAAGAGCCTGCTATCCGCTCTCTGGAGCGTGTAAGCCGTCCGGGTCTGCGCCAGTACGCAAAGCCTTCTGAGATACGCAAAGTACAGAGTGGCCTGGGTATAGCTATCGTTTCTACATCTAAGGGCGTAATGACCGATAAGGAAGCGCGCGCACAGAATGTAGGTGGTGAAGTAATGGCCAACATATACTAGTAATTATCTGATCGGCTGATGTAATAGTTGGCTGATGAATAAATAAACGGCCGAGAATGTAAAGTTCTCTATACGGTAACTGAAAACGGCCACTATTTTTTTGAATAACTTTTTTTGAACATCATTTTATGTCTCGTATAGGAAAAAAGGCGGTGACTCTCGCAAAAGGCGTAACACTTACTGTTAGCCCCGCCAATGAAGTAGTAGTAAAAGGTCCTAAAGGCGAACTGCGCCAGGAACTGGACCGTGATATCATAGTGAAGGTAGAAGGCGACCAGGTGCTTATCACCCGTCCTACTGACCAGATACGTCATCGCGCACTGCATGGCCTGTATCGTTCACTCGTTGCCAACATGGTAACAGGTGTTACCGAAGGTTTCAGGAAGGACCTGGAGCTGGTAGGTGTGGGTTATCGTGCTGCCGTTACCGGTCAGCAGATAGATCTCGCACTCGGTTTCTCTCACAACATCATATTCGAACTTCCTAAGGAAATAAAGGCTTCTGCTACCGCTGAAAAAGGTAAGAACCCTACAATAACCCTGGAAGGTATAGACAAGCAACTGCTAGGCCAGGTAGCCGCAAAGCTGCGTAGCCTGCGTAAGCCAGAGCCTTACAAAGGTAAAGGTGTACGCTACATGGGTGAGGTGGTTCGTCGTAAGGCTGGTAAGTCTGCTGGTAAATAACCCCCGGCTCCTAAAAAGGGAGATAAGGTAAGCAAGCGATTTTTTTGAATAAAGAATAAATTTTACCCCGTTTTATGCCCTCAAAGGGTGGGGTTAACTCCGGTAGCCATCCTGTAAAAGGATGAGCCCGTAAAAAAGAAAAATAAAATGGCACAAGATCAAAAAGTGATACGTCGTCAGAAACTCCGTTGGCGTATACGTGCAAAGGTGAGCGGTACTGCCCAGAAGCCCAGGCTTTCTGTGTTCCGCAGCAATAGCGACATCTACGCACAGCTTATAGACGATGCTACCGGCACTACACTGGCCGCAGCAAATTCAAGGCAGAAAGATATAGCCGCTGTAAAAGGCACTAAGGTAGAGATGTCTTTCAACGTAGGTAAGGCACTGGCACAGAAAGCAACTGCACTGGGTGTTTCCGGTTGCGTGTTCGATCGTGGTGGTTACCTGTACCACGGCCGTGTGAAGGCTGTAGCTGAAGGCGCCCGCGAAGGTGGACTGAAATTCTAATTCTTCTGTGCGGCCGATGGCCGAAGAACGATACTAATAAGATCGCCCTTTGCAGGGCATTGAAAAACATAAAAAATGTGACATTGGCCGAGGAGCTGAGCACATTAGCTAATTTAAAAATAGTATGAAGACACAATTCAATCGTGTAAAAGGCGGCGACCTTGAGCTCCATGAAAAAGTAGTGGCTATCAACCGCGTGGTAAAGACCACAAAGGGTGGACGCGCTTTCAGCTTTTCGGCACTGGTAGTGGTAGGCAACGGTAATGGTGTTGTAGGCCATGGTCTGGGCAAGGCGAAGGAAGTTCAGGAGGCTATCACCAAGGGTATAGATGATGCCAAGAAGAACCTTATCAAAGTTCCGGTGATGCGCGGTACGATACCTCACGAGCAGTTCGCTAAAGATGGCGCTGCAAAGGTACTTATCAAACCAGCCGCTCACGGTACAGGTGTGATAGCAGGTGGTAGCATGCGTGCCGTGCTGGAGTCTGCAGGTATCACAGACGTTCTGTCGAAATCTCTGGGTTCTGCAAACCCGCACAACGTGGTGAAGGCTACTTTCACTGCACTGGGTATGCTGCGTGAGCCTGTACAGGTGGCCAAGCAGCGCAATGTAAGCCTGAAAAAGGTATTCAACGGTTAATTCCGAAAAAGTAAACGGGCCAGCCTTTTGCCGGCCCATCTATGAAATTCTTTGAATTCTGAAGTTATGTCCAAGATAAAGATAACACAGGTGAAAAGCGGTATAGACCGCATGGCGCGCCAGAAGCGCACCCTTATAGCATTGGGCCTGCGCCGCATGCATCACACTGTAGAGGTAGAGGCCACACCCCAGATAATGGGTATGGTGAAGGCTGTACACCACCTCGTAAAAGTGGAAGAAGTAAAATAATATTTTTTAACCGGATCTGCGAGCGGTTTTACATTCCGCGCAAGTTCAAAAATCGTAAGAGATGCAACTGCACAATCTGAAGCCTGCACAAGGCTCTGTAAAGAAACCAAAACGTATAGGCCGTGGTGAAGGTAGCGGTCATGGTGGAACAGCTACAAGGGGTAACAAAGGCCAGCAGGCCGATACCGGTTACCAGTCGAAGAGGGGTCATGAAGGTGGCCAGATGCCTATACAGCGCCGCATGCCGAAGCGTGGTTTCAAGAACCCGTTCCGTGTGGACTACAAAGTGTTCAACCTGGGCCAGGTGGACATGCTTGCTGAAAAATACAGCATCACAGAATTCACTCCCGATGTTCTGTACATCAATGGACTTATCAACCGCACCGACCAGGTGAAGATACTGGGCAGCGGCGAACTGAAATCCGCCATACCGTTCAAGGTGCATGCGGCCAGCGCCAAAGCAAAAGAGGCTATCACAGCAGCCGGCGGCTCGATAGAAATTCTTTAAGAACTATAAGACGCATTTTTGGTAAAATGCGTCTTTTATCGTTTATTCGCATTTCATTTTTTTAGAACAAATTACTGTGAAGAAATTTATTGACAAACTGAAGAATATCTGGAGCATTGATGAGCTGCGCAAGCGTATCGTTTATACGATACTCCTTGTGCTGGTATATCGTGTAGGCTGCAACATATCCCTGCCAGGTATAAACCCTACAGGTCTTATGGACCAGGCCGGCCCTAACGGCCTGCTGGGTCTGTTCAACATGTTCTCCGGTGGCGCATTCAGCCGTGCCTCTATCTTCGCACTGGGTGTGATGCCTTACATCTCTGCGTCTATCTTCATGCAGCTTGCCGGTATCGTTATACCCCAGATAGCCAAGATGCAGAAGGAAGACAGCGGTCGCCGTAAGATCAATTCATACACGCGTTACCTCACAGTTATCGTTACTGCTTTTCAGGCCAGCGCATATGTAGCTTACCTGCGTTCTCCACAGTATATCAATTCTATAGCTCCCGACTTCAGTCCGTTCATGTTCTGGCTTACTACCGTGGTAGTGCTTACTGCCGGTACTCTGTTCGTAATGTGGATGGGTGAGAAGATCACCGACCGTGGTATAGGTAATGGTACATCGCTCATCATCATGGTGGGTATCCTTGGCCGTTTCCCCGAGTCTATCATCAACGAATTCACCTCAAGGAACGTAGCCGGTACACTGGGTCTGCTGATATTCCTGGTAGAGATAGTGGTGTTCATAGCTGTGATAGTAGGTCTCATACTCCTTACACAGGGTGTGCGTAAGATACCGCTGAACTATGCCCGCCGTATAATAGGCAGTACCAATGCAGCCAACGAAGTGAGCGGCTCCCGCGATTTCATACCCCTGAAAGTGAACTCTGCAGGTGTGATGCCTATCATCTTCGCACAGGCCATGATGTTCATACCTACCATATTCACCGGTTTCACTACCAATGAAAAAGCGGCAGGTTTCGTTCAGGCACTGTCGGACAACCGTTCGCTGTGGTATAACCTCATCTATGCTGTGCTTGTAATAGCTTTCACTTACTTCTACACCGCGCTCATCTTCAACCCAACTGAGATGGCCGACAACCTGAAGCGCAATAACAGCTTCATACCAGGTGTGAAGCCAGGTGAGGATACTGCTAACTACATAGCTACCATCATGGACCGTATCACCCTGCCCGGCGCATTCTTCCTGGCCATAGCAGGTATACTGCCCAGTATAGCATCGGTGCTGCATGTGACCAGTGGTCTTGCTTCATTCTTCGGTGGTACATCAATGCTGATAGGTGTAGGTGTTATCCTTGATACGCTGCAACAGGTAGAAAGCTATCTGCTGATGAACCACTACGATGGTCTGATGAAGACCGGCCGTATCACAGGTCGCTCTGCAGTAGCCAGCGGCGCTACACGAAGTGTATCAGCCTAATTCAAATTCTTTATAAAAGGCCAGGGACCAACATCAGAACCGGTCCCTGGCTTTTTCTTTTTTCGTAATTTTGCAGATCCTATTGCCGAAAAGCAATAGTGGTGGACCGCACTATACCGGTCCTGCCAAAACTCATACTTGATATTTCATAGTTCAGAATGATACATATACGCAGTAAAGAAGAGATAGAGATAATACGCAAGAGCGCCCTGATGGTATCTGCTACGCTTACAGAGGTGGCAAAGATGCTGAGGCCGGGCATAACCACAAAGTCGCTGGATGTGATGGCCGAGACCTTCATCAGGGACAATGGTGGCGTGCCTTCTTTCAAGGGTTATGGTGGGTTCCCCGCCTCTTTGTGCATATCGGTGAATGATGTAGTGGTACACGGCTTCCCGAGCGACCATGTACTGAAAGATGGAGATATCATATCTGTGGATTGTGGTTTTTACAAGAACGGCTATCATGGCGATTCGGCCTATACATTCGCGATAGGCGATGTAAAGCCCGAAGTGCTACAACTGCTGAAGGTGACCAAAGAATCGCTGTATAAAGGCATAGAGCAGGCATGCGATAATAACAGGATAGGAGACATATCATTTGCAGTAGAGAACTATACTTCGCGCGTACACAACTATGGTGTAGTGCGCGAGCTGGTGGGACATGGCGTGGGCAAGCAGCTTCATGAAGATCCGCAGGTGCCGAACTATGGCCGCCGTGGCGAGGGCAAGCGCCTGCGCGAAGGCATGGTGCTGGCTATAGAGCCTATGATAAACATGGGCAAGAAAGAAGTATTCACCTGGGATGATGGCTGGACCGTAGCCACCAAGGATGGACTTCCTTCTGCACACTTCGAGCATACTACGGCCGTAGGGAGAAAGAGAGGAGAACCGCTTTCTTCTTTTGCCCCGATAGAGCAGGCCGAGACCGCTAACCCGGAGCTGAACAGCAGCTATTACACATTGGCTACAGAGGCAGCATCTGTGTAACTCGAGATATATTGAATGATATACGATGCCCGGGCGTTCTGCCCGGGCATTTTTCGTATCGAAAACGCCTGTTTCGGTCTTGTTATCGGCAGGTAAGTCGTTAGTGATCGATATGTTATTGTATGAAAATATCTTGCAGGTGTTTTTGCCTGTATCTACTTTAGATGTGTTATCGTTGAACCCAAAATAGTTCCCGTATGAAAATGAAATTTATAAAACTGATAGCTGCCGGTGTAGTACTGAGTTTGCCGCAGATGCTGAAAGCCCAATGTGGTCTTTCGGGCAATATACAGACCATTGCCGGCGACCATACAACGGGTTATACCGGCGACGGTGGTATAGGTACGGGCGCGCAGATGGGAAGCCCCTATAGTGTTGCCGTATCTCCTATAGATGAAGATCTTTACATAGCCGACCATTTCAATAACTGCATTCGCCGCGTATCTCATGTAGATGGTACCATCACTACTTATGCAGGTACAGGTGTGGCCGGTTATAATGGTGATGGCGGTGCAGCAGCGGCCACGCAGCTTAACGGTCCTACAGGTCTCACTTTTGATGCCGCAGGCAACTTGTATATAGCTGATAAATACAACGAGCGCATAAGGAAGGTAGATCATGTTACAGGCATCGTTACTACTGTAGCGGGTAATGGGTATCATGGCGGCTGGCAGGGACATGATTTTGGTAATGACGGCCCTGCGATAGCTGCAGCGCTCACATACCCTGTAGCTATGGCGTTCGACTGTGACGGTAATATGTACATAGCCGACCAGGGCAGCCATACGGTAAGGCGTATAGACAATGTGACACAGATAATAACCGAATTCGCAGGCAACCACGCGGGCGGCTACAGTGGTGATGGTATACCGGCAACTGCTGCCAGTATCAACCAGCCATCGGGCATCGCCATTGATTGTGCTACCAACAGTGTTTACTTTTCAGACACATGGAACAACCGCATACGCAAAGTGGACAATATGGGCATCATCACTACTGTAGTAGGTAATGGTACTGCAGGTTATACCGGCGATGGTGGTAGTGCGCTCTCTGCTTCTATCTTCGGCCCATGGGGCATCATGCTCGATGACTGCAACGACCTCTACATCTGCGATTATGACAACTATGTTGTTCGCAAGGTGTCGGGTGGTGTCATTACCACTGTTGCGGGTACAGGTGAGCGCGCATACACAGGCGATGGAGCCAGCCCGGCAGAGGCTGGTATGTACCTGCCTTCAAGCATTGCAAAAGGAGCTTCAGGCGCATACTATATAGCCGACTATGGCAATATAGTAGTGCGTTCGGTAGGTGGTCCTTCTTTTGCCGGAAGGGCTTTCAACGGAGGTACTACACAAACGGTGCATGTCTGCAGGAATTCTAAAGGTGTGTCTATAGACAAGCTGCTTGCTACCGCCGATGTGGCTGGACAGGCAGAGACATGGACGGTAAGCGTAGCTCCTGCAAATGGTACACTTATTACAGCCAATGGCGCAGTGTCTGAGAACGCAGTGGTCACTCCTGCGGGCTTCATGTATGTACCTAATGGTACTGCGAATAAGGACGAGTTCACAGTGCGTATGTCTGATGGTGCCAGCAATGCTTCTACCACCATTACCGTTATCATAGACGAAATGCCAGATGCAGGTACTGTTTCGCAGACCAGTGTTGCGGACAATGTAATATCGCTGGCCTCTTCAGGCGAGCAGGGCGGCGCATGGACCACCAGCGACCCCAGCATAGCCACTGTAGATGCCAATGGTAATGTGACCGCCATCACCAATGGTGTGGTGACCATAAACTACACCGTGACCGGCAAGTGCGGCGCCAGGTCGGCATCGGCCTCTATAGTGTCGCAGGTAACGGATATGCCTGCCAATAAGCTGGTGGTATTCCCCAACCCCAACAATGGTTCTTTCAGGTTCGACCTCATAGGCAAGCAGGACCAGGCAATGAAGCTGGTAGCTACCGATGTGACCGGACGTGTGGTGTATACCGAAGATCTGAAAGTGGTAGAGGGTATCAATACCTTTAATGTGACCCTGCCTTTGAGCATACCTCGTCCGTCGCTGCTGTGGCTGACACTGCGTGATGACAGCGGCCGCAAATATGGTACCATAGCTGTTACCGTACAGAAGTAACAACGAATAATTATCTTAAATGAAATAGCAAAAGGGTGCCTCTGAAAGGCACCCTTTTTTGTTCCGGTAGTAGTTAGTAAAACATCACAGATGTATCTAACTTTATGTGACACACTCATGTATATGGACAAGCGCACTTTTCTCAGGAACGTATCTCTTGCCGGCCTTGGTAGCATAGCAGCATTAACGCCACTCAGCAGGCTGGCCGCTGCAATGCCGCCGCAATTGCCCAAAGATGGCAGCAAAGAGGCATTCTGGGCCGCTGTACGCAATGGATACAAGCTCACTCCCGAGTTCATAAACCTGGAGAACGGCTTTTACTGCATCATGCCGCAGGAGATACTGGCAAAGTACGAGAGCCATATACGCGAGGTGAATATGGAGGGCGCACACTACATGCGTACCGTGCAGGCTACCAATAAAAAGGCCGCCGCAGCAAAGCTGGCCCAACTGGCCGGTTGTGCTGCAGATGAGCTTATCATAACGCGCAACACCACTGAATCGCTGGATATGATCATATCCGGCATGGACTGGAAGGAGGGAGATGAGGCCGTTATGGCCCACCAGGATTATGGCGCCATGCTGGATATGTTCAAACAGGTGGCACGGAGGCATGGAGTGGTGAACAAGCTGGTATCGGTACCGCAGGACCCCGAAAGTGATGAAGAGATAGTGAGGCTTTACGCCAATGCCATAACGCCGCGTACACGGCTGCTGATGGTAAGCCACATGATAAACATAACCGGCCAGATACTGCCTATACGCAAGATATGCGATATGGCGCACAGCCGTGGTGTACAGGTGATGGTAGATGGCGCTCATGCACTGGCACATATACAGTTCGCCATACGCGACCTGCATTGCGACTACTATGGCGCCAGCCTGCACAAGTGGCTCAGTGTGCCGCTGGGTGCAGGTATGCTGTATGTACGCAAAGACCATATAGGCAGGATATGGCCCCTCTTTGCGGAAGAAGGGCGGGAGAAGAACGATATACTGCGGCTGAACCATACCGGTACGCACCCGCCGGCCACAGACCTTACCATTGCCGATGCCATGAACTACTACCACAGCATAGGCGCTCACCGCAAAGAAGAGCGCCTGCGCTACCTGCGCAATTACTGGGTGAACAAGGTGCTGGACCTGCCGGGACTGGTGCTTAATTCGCCGCGCAACCCTATGCGCTCATGCGCCATAGCCAATGTGGGTGTAACGGGCATGAGACCTGCCGACCTTGCCACTACACTATTGCAGCGATACAAGATCTATACTGTGGCCATAGACAACAAGGCCGCAGGTGTGCACGGTGTGCGCATCACCCCCAATATATACACCTCTACCGCCGAACTGGATGAACTGGTACGAGCACTGCGTGAGCTGGCTGCATGATGGCGCAATTGCCAATGTTTTGCTAAAGCGCCCGCGCAGTAGCATGGAGGCATAATATTTGATAACAACTTACAAAACAGCAAATAATGAAACAACACATCACTACTATCGTTGTAGCGGCAGCATCCGCTTTGTGTACCATGGGTATCTTTTCGTTCAAGACCACAGCGCCCGATAATGGCGCCACACCGGTGAACTATATATACAAACAGATAACGGCTGTAGAGTCGGTAGTGCCGGGAGGCATGGGCCGCAGCCGCCTGCTGACCACCGATGATGGCGGCCAGATGCTGGAAAAAGAGCTCAAGAACTTTTACAGCATGGTGGGCATCAATTTTGAGAACATAGCCAATAACGACCGCGTGATAGTGGACCGGCTGAACGACTACAGTGCACAGGGCTGGGAACTGGTGCAGGTAAGCACTGCCACCAACCAGCAGAGCTCTAACGGTAGTAGCTCGGGCGGTATATTCATCACACGCTACATGCTGCGCAAGCTGAGGTAAGAAGGTATAAGGAAGTAGCTATCAGGGGTGCCGGGTATTTTTTTTCGGCACCCTATTTGTGCCTGTTGAAGGCTATCATCTTCAATGCTGTGAGTGCGGCCTCTTCGCCCTTGTGCCCATGAGGGCCACCAAGGCGTTCCCACGCCTGAGCTTCGCTATCCAGCGTCAGTACACCGAATATGGTGGGTATAGGTAGTGTGAGATTCAGTTGCAGTATACCCTCTGTGGCGGCCTGGCATACATAGTCGAAGTGCGGTGTGCCGCCGCGTATCACCGCGCCGAAGGCTATGATGGCCTCGGGGGCGCCATCCAGCTCGCGCAGGCGCTCCCATATGCGGCGACAGCCAAAAGGCAGCTCGAAAGCGCCGGGTACGGCATACTTGCCTGCTACCTTAGCATCGAATTGTGCCAGTATACGCTCACAGCCTTCCAACTGGGCATTTATGATGCTGTCGTTCCATTCGGTATATACTATGGCCACGCGTGCATTGGCGAGGGCGCTAAGTGTTTGTGTATCCAGCAAGCTGCTGCTATGTGTAGATATTGCCATTCGGGAGATAGTTCTTTCGCTGACCGCAAAAATACGATGCAGGGGCCAAGTATCACTCTTCCATAAAATTCAGGTCCTTGCCAAAGGTCTCTTCGGTCATGAATACTGCCGTGATGCTGATGCTCATGACGATGATACCTGTGATAGCGCCCGCATTTATATAGCTGAAGGTGGGTTGCAGGCCATTGAACAGCAGGATGATGATGGGCAGAGAGCCACGCACCATATTGGGCACTGTAGTGGCCGCTGTAGCGCGCAGGTTGGTACCGAAGTGCTCTGCCGCCATGGTAACGAAGAGCGCCCAGAAACCCGTGGCAAAACCCATGAACATACATATGGCATACATGCCAGTAGCGCTGCCTCCCTGCTGGAAGAAGAACAGGCCTATACTGAGTACCGTGAGCGAATAAAAAATGAACAATGCCTTTTTGCGGCTACCCAGCCAGTTGCTGACGAAGCCTATGAGCAGATCGCCGATGGATATGGCCACATAGGCCAGCATGATGGCCCGGCCCGGGTCTACAGGGTCTTTGATGCCGAAATGCTCTGCGAACTCTTTAGAGAACGTGATGAGCACGCCTATCACATACCATGTAGGCAGGCCCACCAGTATGGCCAGCAGGTATTTGCGGAAGCGGCGCTTGTTGTTGAAGAACATAAGGAAGTTGCCCTTCTGCACCTTGCTATGCTCTATACTTTTGTACATACCCGACTCGAATACGCTGATGCGCATCAGCAACAGCAGCAGGCCCAGCCCACCGCCTATGAAATAACATATGCGCCAGTCGTAGCCTGTAGCTACAATGTCTGCGGCCCAGGTATTGCCGCCCTGCGCCATCCATTCGAACGAGTGGGCCACGAAGTAGGCTGCTACGGCGCCTGTAAGCCCCACACCGGCCACTATGGATGTGGCCTTGCCCCTGTTCTCCTTGGGTACCAGCTCGCTTACCAGCGTTATACCCGCGCCAAGCTCGCCCGCCAAGCCTATACCCGCTATGAAGCGTGCCAGGGCATACTGGTTCACCGTTTGTACGAAGCCATTGGCTATATTGGCAAGGGAATATAATAGTATGGAACCGAAAAGTACGCTGAGCCTGCCCTTCTTATCGCCCATTATACCCCAGAGTATGCCACCCAGCAGCAGGCCATACATCTGTATGCTGATGATGAATTTGCCTTCGGTATCACATAGGGCATCGGTAAGGCCAAGGCTCTTCAGGCTTTTCATCCTGATGATGCTGAACAGCAGCAGATCGTATATATCTACGAAATAGCCCAGCGCGGCTACTATAACAGGGATACTGATGAGGCCTATCGCTTTGTGCTGTTTCATAAGGGGAGAAATGGTTGGGGACGGTCGGGCCTATCAGGATGCCTTGACCTCTTCTTTTTTCTTGCCGAAGAACATTTTGAAGATGACCGGGGCCGTAGTGACGATGATGATGAGTATCACTATCTTCTCCAGGTGGTGCTTCACGAATTCGTTGCTGCCCAGCAGGTAGCCCGCCATGGTCATACTGATGACCCAGGCCAGCGCACCTATGATGCTGTATGACATGAATTTTTTGTAGCTCATGTTCACTATACCAGCTATCAGGGGGGCAAAAGTGCGCACTATAGGCAGGAAGCGGCCCATGATGATGGCTAGGCTGCCTTTTTTCTCATAAAAATCGTGTGCCTGCACCAAGTGCTTGCGCTTGAAGATCCAGGATTCCTTTCTTTCGAACCACATATGGCCCGAGCGGCGGCCCAGCCAATAGCCTACCATATTGCCTACTATAGCTGCCAGGCTGATGAGGGTGAGCCAGTAGGGCAGGTTCAGCAGGTCGGTGCTGAAGGGGGCGGGGGTAGTAGTGGCCAGTATGATACCGGCTACGAACAGCAGCGAGTCGCCGGGAAGGAAAAAGCCCACGAAGAGGCCGGTCTCGGCAAATATTATTGCCATTACTATATAGAGGCCTCCATTATCGCGAATGAAAGCCATCAGTTTGTCGGGGTCGGCCAGGAGCGTCTTCAGCAGTTCTATTATATCGTGCATATCTTAGGTCTTCGAGGCCGTGAAAATAAGTAAAAAATAGCGAACCTCCACAGCATGAGGCAAGTAGACGCCGCATAAAATAACATTCATCAGGGGTGGTCTACCAGCTGTATGGAGAGCTCTCTTTCCTCGTCGCCCAGTATATCTATGGTCACCGCGGCATAGGGTGGGCGCAATAGCCGGGCAGCTTTTTCGGGCCATTCTACTATACATATGGCATCGCCTGAGCGGGCCTGTTCCAGGTGGTCTTCCATACCTGCATCTATGGCTTCGTCCACATTTTTCAGGCGGTACCAGTCCATATGGAAGACAGGTAGCTCTTTACCCTCCAATTGCAGCCTGTACTCGTTCACAAGGGCAAAGGTGGGGCTGCTGACGGCATCGGTGATACCCAGTGTATGGCACAGGTGCGATACCAGTGTGGTCTTGCCGGCGCCTAGCCCCCCTGATAGGGTGATGACAGGATATGACCGGCATTCCCGCCATAGTGCTGCGGCGGCTTCGTCTATATTGCTGAGTGTATATGTATGTTTCAAAATATCATTTGTCATATGAGCGTATAAAAAGCTGAAAAAGAGAAGAATAGCGCCAAATTTTTAACAATTTTTTGCCACGCAGGTCAAGATCCGTTAATTTGCGTAGTCGCCATATCCCACTGATACTGTAAAGATCATAAAGTCACAAAAAAACGACAATGAAAAAACTGTTCATTAATTTTTTGCTCTCTTCCCTCACATTGTGCCCCATGCTCGTGTCTGCCAGCAACTATTGGCAGCAAGTAGACGCGACCGGGGCTCCCAAAGAACTACAGCGTATGCACCCTACCAAATTCATGGTATATACGCTGAACGAAAGTACGTTGAAATTGCTGATGTGGAACCTATCGGAAGACCCTAACGAAGGTATGATAGTGGCCCTGCCGCTACCCGATGGCACTACGCGCGACTTTAAGGTATGGCAGACACCTATGATGCCGGCACAACTGGCACAGAAATACCCCGATATAAAGACATTCACGGCTTATGCCATAGACGACCCTATGGTGACCGCGAAGCTCGACTTTACGGTATATGGCTTCAGCGCTATGATATTTGATGGCGAGAACACCTCTTTCGTAGACCCTTATGATAACTTCCATGACGGGTTCTACATGGTGCATTACAAGCGTGATGAGACCCGTGATGCTGACAAGCGCATGAGGTGCGAATTCAGGAGCGAGGCAGACGAGCATCCCGGCGGCGAGCAGTTCATGACGGTGAACGGCGGTCTGCCCAAGCTGGGCCAGAAAACATTCAACGGTCATCAGAAACGTACCTACAGGCTGGCACTTTCGTGCTCTAACCAGTATGCGCAGGCGGCCACAGGGCTTCCTACGCCTACTATAACGCAGGTATTCTCGAAGATGACCACATCTATGAACCGTGTGAACGGGGTATACAACCGCGAATTCTCGGTACAGATGAATTTCTGTGCCAACGAGGATACCCTGATATGGCCTACGGCTACAGGCAGCATAAACGGTAACGACCCGTTCAATACCATCAATAGCAATGGTACGGCCTGCCTTAGCACCAACCAGACCACATGTACCAACCGTATAGGTTCTGCCAATTACGACTGCGGCCATGTGTTCACTACCGGCGGTGGTGGTGTATCGGGCCTGGGTATAGTATGTTCCAACTCTCAGAAGGCAAGAAGCGTTACCGGTCTGCCCTCACCTGTGGGCGATGGTTTTGATATAGACTATGTGGCGCACGAGATGGGGCATGAGTTCGGCTCGGAACATACATTCAATAATAACAGCGATGGTAGCTGCGGCGGCAATGCATCTACCAACTATGCATATGAGCCCGGTAGCGGCAGCAGCATACTGGCTTATGCAGGCATATGCCCTCCCGATAACCTGCAGCCACATAGCGATGCATATTTCCATGCATCGAGCCTGGTGCAGATAACCAATAAGCTGAACGGATCGGAAGATGTATGCGCGGCGAAGGTGGCCACCGCTAACAAGCTCGTTTACCTGCCTGCTTTCTCTGCATCGTACAAGATACCTTACAAAACACCATTCGAGCTGATAGCGCCTACCGCACAGGATTCTGTGGCCGATACGCTTATCTCTTACTGCTGGGAGCAGTGGAACAGGGGCGACTTTGGCGCCAGGCTGCAGAACACCTATTTCAGGGGCCCTATATTCCGCTCCTTCTCGCCAAAGTCTTATGACACGGTGCGTACCTTTCCCAAGATGAGCCTGATACTGGCGGGTACACTGAAGCAGGTGACCGTGAACAACAATATGGGTGAGAAAGCGCCTGATACCACACGTTACCTTACCTTCAAGCTCACTGTCCGTAATATCATCAATGGCCTGGGGTGCTTCCTCTTCCCCGATGATACAGTGCATATAGATGCCATTACCACAGGCGCTGCCAATAACTATGAAGGCTTCAAGGTGACCAGCCAGGGCACTACAGGCATTACATTCGATGCGGGTAGTACACAGACCATCACATGGAACAAGGTAGGTACCGACGGTGCGCCATATAATGTGAGCAATGTGATCATATACATGTCGAAAGATGGTGGCTATACATGGCCCTATGTAGTGGGTACCTTCCCCAATACAGGTACCGCCAGCATCACTGTGCCAGACCCCGGTGCGACCACCGCTACCGTACGCTTCAAGGTGAAGGCCGTGGGCAATGTGTTCTTCAACGTGAACCTGAAGAACGTGAAGGTGAACGGATCGGGCGTATCGGTGGCCAATGTAAGAGGCCCTCTTTCCAATACCGTGAAAGTATTCCCTGTGCCTGCGCACGATATGCTGCACATGACATCGGAAGGCAGCAACAACATACAAGTGTCGGTGTACAACACACTGGGACAGGAAGTATGGGGTGGCAACTTTACAGGTAGTGTACAGGTGCCTGTAGGCGACTGGGCAAGGGGTACCTACTTTGTGCGCTTTGCCGATATCAATGCTAAAGAGCAGGCAACAAAGACAATAGTGATAAACTAGTAAGCAATACCATAATGAACAAAGAGGCCATCCGACAGGGTGGCTTTTTTGTTATGTGCATGCATATGCCTATGTTGCTAAGGCGCTGATGCATGTATCCACATTCAATTGTGAAATAATATTAACATTTCTATGGCAGGCGGTAGATCTACATTTGCGACCGCCATAACGAGGCACGCACATCCTCATGACCACCAGATCGCTCATCTTCCTTTTCTTCCTCTGCATTCTATCTATACCATCGCTGGCCCAGCACATAACCATCAGCGGCTATGTAACTGACAAGAACAGCGGGGAACGGCTTACGGGGGCGGTGGTGTTCATACCATCGCTGCAGGTGGGCACCTCCAGCAACACTTTCGGGTTCTACTCCATTACCATACCTGCCGGTGCTGATAGTGTGGACATCAAGGCCGCATATGTAGGGTATGCGGGGTTCGAGCAACGTATAGGGCGCGGTCAGGGCATGTCTCTGGATATAGCTGTGGGTGAGACCAAAGAACTGAAGGAAGTAGTAGTAAGCGCAGCGAAAACGTTGCAGGAGCGTACACAGATGAGCGCCATAGACCTGCCTATACAGACCGTGAAATCGCTACCGGCCTTTCTGGGCGAGCCTGACATAATGAAGGCCATACAACTGCTGCCCGGTATACAGGGTGGCAACGAGGGCACATCGGGCCTGTATGTGCGCGGCGGCAGCCCCGACCAGAACCTGATATTGCTGGATGGTGTACCTGTGTATAACGCCAGCCACCTGTTCGGTTTCTTCAGTGTGTTCAATGCCGATGCCATACGCAATGTAGAGGTGATAAAAGGTGGTTTCCCGGCACGCTATGGTGGCAGGCTATCATCGGTGATAGACATAAACATGAAAGAGGGCGACAAGAACAAGATACATGGTGAAGGGGGTATAGGTCTGGTGGCCTCGCGCCTGACGCTGGAAGGACCTATAAAAAAGGACAAGGCATCGTTCATGGTATCGGGCAGGCGCACATATATAGATGTGCTTGCGGCGCCATTCATGAGGGGCAGCAGCAAGGGTGGCTACTACTTCTACGACCTGAATGGCAAGGCCAACTTCACGCTGGGCAAAAAGGACCACCTGTATGTGAGCGGCTATTTTGGCAACGACAAATTCTATTTCTCTGACAAGAGCAGCGAGAACGGCAATTCCTCTTCCTTTGCCGCGGGTATAAAGTGGGGCAATGCCACGGCCGTAGGCCGCTGGAACCATGAGTTCTCTCCCAAGACCTTTGGCAACCTTACTACATACTATAGCCAGTACCGCTTTTCGGTAACGGCAGAGAATGGCAGTGTGACGAATGGCGCAAGCGATGATTTTCTGCTGAAAATGGTATCGGGTATCAACGATGCGGCATTGAAGTATGACCTGGATATAATACCCTCGCCTAACCATTACCTGAAGACAGGTATAGGCGCCATAGCGCATACCTACACACCGGGTGCGCAGACCACGAAGGTGACCAATTCAGGCGGTATGAATATGGACACTACCATAGGCCAGAGTACCATACACAGTACAGAGCTGGATGCGTATGTGGAGGACGACATCCGTTTCTCGGCAAAGCTGAAAGCCAATATAGGCCTGCACCTGGCCGGCTTCCAGGTGCGCGATAAGTTCTATACATCGCTGCAGCCAAGAGTGGCCGTGAGGTACCTCATCAACGAAAAAATGAGCGCCAAGGCTTCCTTCGTGCAAATGAACCAGTATATCAACCTGCTTACCAATTCATCGGTGGGCCTACCTACCGACCTGTGGGTACCATCGACAGATAAGATACCGCCGCAGCTATCGCGCCAGGGCGCTGTGGGCATAGCCTATACCTACGACAAAGGATATGAGGTAAGTGTAGAAGGGTATTACAAGACGATGGACAACATCATAGAATATAAAGAGGGTGCGGGTTTCTTCAACAGTACTACGAGCTGGGAAGACAAGATAGAATGCGGCCGCGGTACCAGCTATGGTGGTGAGCTCTTTGTGCAGAAAAAGAAAGGGAAATTCACAGGTATGCTGGGCTATACACTATCGTGGACGAACCGCACCTTTGCCAACCTGAACAACGGAGAGACATTTCCCTACAAGTACGACCGCCGTCATGACTTTAAGGTGGCAGGCGTATATACATTGTCGAAAAGGATAGAGATGAGTGCTGAGTGGGTATATGGTACCGGCAATGCCATTACGCTGCCTATAGGGTATTACCAGGCCGGCAACGGACAGGAGATAACCATATATGGCAGCCGCAACGGCTACCGTATGCCATCGTACCACAGGGGTGATGTGAGCATACGTTTCTCTAAAGAGAAGACCCGCTATACTCGCTCGTGGATACTGGGCGCATACAATGTATACAACCGCAAGAATCCTTTCTTCATATACCAGGAGAACGGCAAGTTCAAACAGGTAAGCCTTTTCCCCATCATACCATCTATCAGTTATCAATTCAAATTCTAGTTCATGCGCAGCAATAGCCTTCTTATACTTTTTCTTCTGTCTATAGTTATCGGCATATCATCGTGCGAGAAGACGATAGACGTGAACGTGCCTCCGTACGACCGCAAGCTGGTAGTGAGCAGTGTGACGGCCGTAGGCGGAAAGATATATGCGCTGGCAGGGACCAGCGCAGCCATAAAGGACCGCAGCAGCAACCCCGACCTGTTCGTGACGAATGCCGAGATAAAACTGTATGTAGACGATGTGTACAAAGAGACAATGGTATACGATGGCACCTATGGCTACCCATCTACCATTGTTGCAGAGGCGGGCAAAAAGTACACCATCAAAATGACCGCCCCTACATATGTAGAATTAGAAGCATCGACCATGGCGCCATCGCCGGTAGCGCTTACTGCAGTAGAACGTATACCTGATATACGCAAGAACGAAGATGGCGACCTGCAGGATGCTATAGACATCACCTTTACGGACCCTGCTACGGCGGGCGATCACTATATAGTGAGGATACATGGGTCGCAGGACTCTATGATGGGGAATTATGATATTTGTGTCAATACATCCGACCCTTCTGTAGAGACCACTGCCGGTGGTATAGATGATGTGAATACCTGTTTTGATAACAAGGCCATGTTCGTACGCGATGACCTGTTCAACGGCAGGCAGAAGACCATCAGGTTCTATGTCAATTCCGATCTTATACGACCTGCCTATAATGGAGTAGATAGTATGTACTCCGGTATAGAGCTTTTTCATGTGCCTGAGGCTTATTTCAAATTCGTACAGACCTCGAGCCGTGCCCTGGATGTGAATGGCAATCCCTTTGCCGAGCCTGTGAACGTATATACAAATGCCACTAATGGTTATGGTATGTTCGCCATCATAACATGGGACACCAAAGAAATAAAATAATGTAGAAGCACTATATATAGTATCTAAATATCAAGAGCCATTCGTACCTACGAATGGCTCTTTTTTTGCTATTACATCCCTGGACGTGAACAGAGTATGTTATTGTGTAAAATAACATATATTATTGTTGATTACAAAATAATAACCCGATATTTTGCAGGTGTTTATAAAACACATATTGCATGATCTGTTTGATCGTTGTATCATTGTCTTTATTTGTTTCTAATATACTTCTTATGAAAAGGACAAATACCCGCCGATCGCATGTCTACAGTTGCATATGTATATGTGTAATGGCAATGGCTGCGAACAGGGCCAATGCACAGGGCATAGCCATGAATACAGATGGTTCGCCGGCGCATAGCTCGGCCATGCTGGACATCCAGTCGACCACGCGTGGTCTTTTGGCCCCTCGTATGACACAGATGCAGCGTGATGCGATAGCAGCGCCCGCTACGGGCCTGCTCATATACCAGGTAGACGGTACTGCGGGCTTTTACTACTACAATGGTATCGCATGGACCGCCTTCAGCAGTGGTGGTGGTAGCGGTGCGCATTGGGACCTTTCGGGAACCGACATATTCAATACTAACGAGGGTAATGTAAGGATAGGCAGCAGTGAACTGCTGCCGACCGCAAAACTGCATGTCTTTGGTACAACGGCGCTGGGCGAATATAGCACGGCGAGCGGAGGAAATTCGGTGGCTATGAGCGGCGGTACTACAAGTGCCGAGGCGGTAAATGCCGTAGCCATGAGTGGTGCTACGGCGAGTGCACCGGGCGCTGTGGCCATAGGCCGAGCTGATGATCATATGCCCGGCTCATTGGCCAGCGGGCTCAATTCTTTTGCGGCAATGGGTGGCCAGGCCACAGGGCAGAGGGCAGTAGCGATAGGTAATTTAAGCTCGGCATGGCCTTCTATAGCTTCCGGCATGTCTGCAACTGCACTGGGCGGCGGTAATGCTACCGGCGACTTTTCTGTGGCTATGGGTATGAGTGGCCCTTATTCTGTAGCATCGGGTATGTACTCAACTGCTTTTGGTGGTGGTAATGCCAGTGGAATGAGCGCTACGGCATTTATGGATGGTACTGCCAGTGGTGACCACTCATTTGCTGTAGGCGGCATCGCCAATGGAATCGGTGCATATGCCTTGAGCGGCGGCGCCAGTGGTAACTACTCATTTGCTTTTGGTGGTAGCGCCAGTGGTGATAACTCTATAGCTATAGGTACATCTATATATACAGTAGCTTCTTCATCTTTTGCACTAGCTATGGTAGGTGGTAATGCCAGTGGGCAAAGCTCTGTGGCCATAGGCAATGATGGAATATTCAATACATCCCGTGCTGAGGGTATGGGGTCTATAGCGCTGGGCGGTGGATATGCCTATGGCGCCGGGGCGATGGCACTGGGAGCAGGAGATATGTCAATGCCATCTACTGCAATGGGAAGTAATTCTTTGGCAGTAAGTGGCGGCCAGGCTTCCGGTGCCGGATCTTTTGCATTTGGTTCGTCGGGAAGCGCGAACGGAGTACATTCAGCAAGCATCTATGGCAGTGCTTCAGGGGAAGGCGCTTTTTCACTATGGGGTAGTGCTGCAGGCAATTATTCTATGGGCATGATGGGAACGGCCACTGGTAATTCTTCGGTGAGTATAAGAGGAACAGCATATGGAGAACAGTCTGTGGCGATAGCCGGTGGTGAGGCAGGTGGTGAAAGCTCAGTGGCCATAGGCCGTGCTTTATATTATAATTCGTCAGCCATGGGGACATCGTCACTGGCTATGATGGGTGGAAATACTACAGGCAACAATTCTGTGGCCATAGGTATGGGAGATATATTTACAGGTGGGGGAGTCTCATCAGCGTCGGGTGGTTTTGCTACTGCCATAGGTGGTGGTAGTGCAGGTGGCACTAATTCATTTGCCGCAGGCCAATTCAGCAATGCTGCCGGTGATGGCTCAGTTGCCATTCTTTATGGTAATGCCAATGGGCATCAGTCAATAGCTCTTAGGGGGAATGCCCTGGGAGACCATGCTACGGCAATTGGCGGCGGTAATGCATATGGGCATACCTCGGTATCGATAGGGCCAAGTTCTGCATATGGCGTTCAGTCTGTTGCGATTCAAGGAGCTCTTGCAAACGGATATTCTTCGTTCGCTGCAAATAATAGTACTGCGCATGGGCAATCCTCGACAGCAATAGGGCCATACAGTACTACATCGGAAATGGCAGAATTGGCCACAGCTATAGGTGGCGGACAGGCAGAGGGCGCATATGCAGTGGCTATAGGGATGGGTACCGGCTGGCCAGCATCATCAGTGGCAAGCGGGCAATACTCTACAGCCATTGGTGGTGGCAATGCATCCGGTATGGGAGCATTTGCAGTAGGCCAGTCGAGCACTGCCGCCGGTGAACGAGCTATAGCTATGAGCGGTGCCCAGGCCAACGCGCCTATGTCTTTTGCGGTACATAACGGGAGCAGTACAGGGCATGAGGCGAACTATGCAACTGCTATGAGTGGTGGCCAGGCCAACGGGCCATACTCTGTAGCCATAGGGCAGGTATCAACGCAATCTACAGCGGTAGGCTATGGCTCTACAGCTATGGGCGGTGGTGTGGCCATGGGCTATGGATCGGTGAGTATCGGAAGTTATATTTCATCTTCTTATGCTGTTGGCAGCGGGTCTGTGTCGATGATGGGTGGCCAGACCAATGGTGACTACTCTGTAGCAATAGGCTCTTCTATGGCGGCAGGCTCTAATGCTTCAGGCGCTAATGCTACAGCCCTGGGTGGCGGAAGTGCCGGTGGCACTGGTTCTTTTGCGGTAGGTTATGGCAGTAGTGCCGGTGGTGAGGGTGCAGTTGCGTTCCATGCCAGTACTGCAGCAGGTGGGGAGTCTGTAGCTATGAGCGGTGGGTTCACCTCGGGTAGCAGGGCTACCGCACTTAGTGGTGGGCAAGCATCGGGAGATAATTCGGTGGCTATAGGTAATACCTATTTCGGACCAGCTAATGCCAGTGGTATCAATGCTATCGCATTGGGCGGCTATGCTGCAGGCTTGGAAGCAATAGCTATCGGTAACCAGAGTGGATATGTGGCTTCGGCAAGTGGAGATCACTCCTTTGCTGCTGCCGGAGGCTGGGCTGCGGGCCCTGAATCCATTGCCATTGGGAATAGCTTCTTTGGTCGAGCTATAGCCTCGGGTGGCAATGCCATAGCCATGGGCGGGGCGCATGCCGAAGGACACAATTCATTTGCGGTAGGGCCAGGAGGTCATACTTTAGGTAATAGCTCTGTGTCTGTGGCGGGTGGCGATGCGACAGGGGATGGCTCTGTAGCTATAGGACGGTCGGGGAGTGGAATAGCCTCTTTAGCCGCTGGCAATGTTACAACAGCGATAGGCGGCGGGCGGGCCACAGGTGCGGAGTCTATTGTACTTGGCATGGGCTCTGCTGAAGCAAATTCATCGATAATTATCGGTGGCGGATGGGCGTACCCAACGGCTACCGGAACTATAATAATAGGTAGTTCACAGGCAGGAGGTGCGAACTCGCTGGCCATGCATGGTGGCTATACCGGTGGTTATAATTCGGTAGCTATAGGGACGGACATATATAGCAACGGTGCAGAAGCGAATGGTGCCAATTCGCTGGCACTTGGCGCTCATGTAACTGCAATGCACGAAGGATCTTTCGCATTCGGCGATCATTCATCATCTTATCCCGGTACCGCTACCACCAGTGACAACCAGATGATGATGCGCTTTGCAGGCGGCTACAAGCTGTATAGCGATGCCGATGCTACCGTGGGTGCGCAAATAGCACCCGGTGGCAATAGTTGGAGCACCATAAGCGACCGCAGGAAGAAGGAGAATTTCACGGTGGTGAACGGTGAAGAGTTCCTTGATAAGATATCGAAATTCAGGCTGACAAGCTGGAACTATAAGGGACAGGACCCTAAGCTATATAGGCACTATGGTCCTATGGCGCAGGATTTCTATGCGGCCTTTGGCCACGACAAATATGGTACTGTAGGTAATGATACCACCATCAACCAGGCCGATATGGAGGGCGTGAGCTTTGTGGCTATACAGGCACTGGAAAAACGTACCCGCGATATGCAGGCCGAGATAGACAGGCTGACGAAGGAGAACACTGACCTGCGCAAAGAGAATAAGGTGATAGTGAACAATAACGAAGCTATACTAAAAGACAATGCGACCCTGAAGGCAGAGATAAATGACCGAATGCAGAACATGGAAGCACTGCTGCGTAAGGCCAATACTGCTACCCGGTAAGTGATGCGCGCCAGCATACCGGCAAAAGAAATAATTATAGTTACATAAAGAGAATATCGTTCCCAAAGTAGATCATACACGCTATGAAAATAAAATATACTCGTAAGATGCAGTTGTATGGCTGCATTTGCATGTTGGTGATGGCTGCCAATAAAGCCAATGCACAGGGCATAGCCATGAATAACGATGGTTCTGCAGCACATAGCTCTGCAATGCTGGACATCCAGTCTACCACGCGCGGTCTTTTGGCCCCGCGTATGACACAGGTCCAGCGCGATGCGATACCCGCACCCGCTACGGGCCTGCTTATATACCAGGTAGACGGTACTGCGGGTTTCTACTATTACAATGGTACCGGCTGGACCGCCTTTAGCAGCGGCGGCGGCGATCATTGGGGATCGGAGGCCGGTCACATATTCAATACCAATACCGGAAATGTGGGAATAGGTACGACCGAGCCCACTGCCAGGCTGCAGGTCTTTGGTAATGCGGCCTTTGGCCTGTATAGCCTGGCCGCAGGGTTTCATTCTACTGCCATGGCAGATGGTATAGCTTCGGGGGAGAACTCTGTGGCCATGACCGGTGGTACCACAAGCGGCGGGGCATTCCATGCTACAGCCATGAGCGATGGCGCGGCAAACGCAGCAGGTGCCGTAGCTATAGGACGTGCCGACTTTATGACACGTTCTGTTGCCAGCGGGGAAAACTCCTTTGCTGCAATGGGTGGGCAGGCTACGGGTCTTAGCGCGGTAGCCATAGGTAACCTGAGCGGTGCGTGGCCTTCTGTAGCCTCGGGCAGGGCTGCTACAGCCCTGGGTGGTGGCAATGCCACAGGTGATTATTCGGTGGCTATGGGTATGAGTGGCCCCTTTTCCACTGCATCGGGCATGTACTCAACTGCCTTTGGCGGTGGTAATGCCAGCGGTACAAGCGCTACCGCGTTCATGGATGGTACAGCCAGCGGCGACCGTTCATTTGCGGTGAATGGTATTGCCAGTGGCAATGGTGCATTTGCGTTAGGTGGTGCTGCCAGTGCCGATAATGCTATATCCATTGGTTCAGGATATACGGTCGCGACAATGGCATCTGCTCCATCGGCGGTGGCGATAGCAGGTGGTACTGCCAGTGGGCAAAGCTCTGTGGCCATAGGCCGAACTCCCGGCGGATGGGATGGCGCTACTGCTGGTGCTGATGGCGCAGTGGCCATAGGCACCAACGGTTCAATGTCATCGCGAGCCACAGGGCTCAATGCTACGGCTATGGGTGGTGGTAATGCCAGCGGTATAAATGCAGTGGCAATAGGTAGTATGGGGCCGGTATACTCTGCGGCATCGGGCGACTTTACTACTGCGCTGGGTGGTGGGTCGGCTATTGGTGCCGGCTCTATCGCAATAGGAAATTCAGGTGTGGAATTCGGAGGCTTTCCTGCTTATGCCAATGGCATACGATCGGTAGCGATAGGGGCCGGCACCGCTAATGGAACAGATGCGGTAGCATTGGGTAGCTATAGCCTGGCACAGGGAGATGTATCTTTCGCTACAGGATATAGCCGGACCGGCAGTACAGCATATGGGGCCACAGCATTGAGCGGTGGTATAGCCGATGGCGCCAACTCATTGGCAGCAGGCAGGTATGCAGCAACAATATCTTTCGCATCGGGCACAAGCTCCATAGCATTGGGCGGTGGAAATGCAATGGGAGAGGCATCTGTAGCGATAGGAACCACCCCTGATGGATTAATAGGATCTGCTGCAAATGGTACCTTTTCCACCGCTATAGGTGGTGGTATGGCAGAAGGAAGCAGTGCGGTGGCCATAGGTGTCGGTTCATTTGCTGGTTCGTTGACATATTCGAGGGCAACTGCAGAAAGGTCTTACGCTTTAGGTGGCGGTCATGCTTCCGGTGTTAATTCTCTTGCTTTTGGTCCTCTTGCTTATACTGTTGGAGAAGGGGCTGTAGGGCTTTGGGGCAATGCAAGCGGAGCAGGTTCTGCAGCGTTCAGCAATGGTATGACGGGAGGTGATGGTGCTACTGCAGCAAGTGCAGGGCAGGCATATGGAGAGTATTCAGTAGCTATGGGGCGCAGTAATGTGGCCGGAACAAGCGCTGCCTCGGTCGGCCCAGGTTCTTTGGCCCTGATAGGTGGATATGCTACGGGAGCAGATGCGGTGGCAGTAGGTAGTGA
Organism: Nemorincola caseinilytica; assembly: GCF_039540515.1. Taxonomy (NCBI): domain Bacteria; kingdom Pseudomonadati; phylum Bacteroidota; class Chitinophagia; order Chitinophagales; family Chitinophagaceae; genus Nemorincola; species Nemorincola caseinilytica. The sequence goes on from NZ_BAABFA010000011.1 coordinate 233,013, forward strand.
TGGCATTTATACACAGTCGCGAGCATATGGTAATGGCGCTACGGCTCTGGGCGGCGGATATGCCATAGCGAATGGCTCACTGGCTGTGGGCAGTGATGGTGTGACCGAAGGAAATAATTCTGTGGGTATACATGGTATTGCGAACGGACCGTATTCTCTTGCTACCATGAATGGTGTCACAGGGCCAGATGCGTCATATGCAATGGCATTAGGCGGTAGTTTCGCCAATGGGCCGGCATCGGTGGCCATCGGCCAATCGGGCGGTTGGGGCTCTTTCGCCAATGGCGCTAGTTCTACAGCTATAGGCGGTGGCCAAGCCGATGGTTCTCAGGCGGTGGCCATAGGTAGTTATATCGGACGATCGTATGCCGCTGGAATGCTTTCACTGGCTATGATGGGCGGCTATGCCACCGGCGAGAATGCTGTGGCAATAGGGTCCGGCATGTGGTCGGGATCGCAGGCAAGTGGTAATAATGCCACTGCTATTGGAGGAGGCACTGCAGGTGGTGATAATTCATTTGCGGTAGGTAACAGCAGTAGTGCAGGTGGAAATGGTTCTACAGCGCTGGGTGGAAGTACTACGAGTGGCGACCTAGCTGTCGCTATGAGTGGCGGGTTTGCCAGTGGACCTTGGTCTACAGCTATGAGTGGGGGCAATGCCAGTGGCGAAAAGGCCGTGGCTATAGGCATCAATTGGTTCGGTCCGGCCAGTGCCAGCGGGCTGCATGCTATTTCTCTCGGCGGCAATGCCATAGGCTCTGATGCTATAGCTATGGGCACCCAGGGTGGATACATAGCGGCGGCCACAGGCAACAGCTCTATAGCAATTGGCGGTGGTCATGCAAGTGGTTTCGAGGCTATAGCTATCGGTGGTAGTGTTTATGGCTCATCCGGAGCTGCCGGCGACAACTCTATAGCTATGGGTGGAGCCACAGTCACAGGTTATAGGGCTTTTGGTGTGGGCTATGGCGCTTCTGTGAACGGAGAGAACTCGGTGGGATTATTTGGTTCTACAAATGCGCCGAATTCTGTAGCCATGAGCAGCGGCAGCATTATGACGGAGGCTTCTTATGCCACTGCTATGAGTGGCGGCCTGGCATACGGGCCATATAGCGTTGCCATTGGGCGCAGTTCAACATATATATCCAATACCGGTGGGGTCAATGCTTTTGCAGCAGTAGGGGGTGGCGCCGGTGGGCAGGATGCGATCGCAATGGGCGAACAGACCCAGGCGACAGGAAGAAGCTCTGTGGCCATAGGCAGCTTTGTATCGACCAATGACAGACCAGGCTCTTTTGCGCTGGGCGACTATTCTACCGGTATGTCTACCATCAACGATGCCGACAACCAGATGATGATGCGCTTTGCAGGCGGCTACAAGCTGTATAGCGATGCCGATGCTACCGTGGGTGCGCAAATGGCGCCGGGCGGCAATAGCTGGAGCACTATAAGCGACCGCAGGAAGAAGGAGAATTTCTCGGTGGTGAACGGTGAAGAGTTCCTTGATAAGATATCGAAATTCAGGCTGACAAGCTGGAACTATAAGGGGCAAGACCCCAAACTGCACCGCCACTATGGCCCTATGGCGCAGGACTTCTATGCGGCCTTTGGCCACGACAAATATGGTACTGTAGGTAATGATACCACCATCAACCAGGCCGATATGGAGGGCGTGAGCTTTGTGGCCATACAGGCACTGGAAAAACGCACCCGCGACCTGCAGGACCAGGTAGACCGCCTGACCAAGGAGAATACTGCGCTGAAGGAGAACAATAGCCAGGTGCTAAGAGCGAATGAAGAGCTAAAGGCAGAATTGGGTGGCCGTATAGAGGCCATAGAGAACGAACTAAGAAAGACGAAGACCACCGGTAAATAACGAAGAAAATAACTCTTACAAAAAAGGAAAGGATATAAAATAATTACTCCTAAAAAAATAATATTATATTTTAATTTTAATCCCCTTATAAAATATGAAAAAGTACAGATCGGTCTGCATGCTGGTAATGGCCATGGCTGCATATGAGACTCACGCCCAGGGCGTTGCCATTAATAATACAGGCGATCCCGCACATGCCTCGGCCATGCTGGATGTACAATCGACAACGCGCGGCTTGCTTGTGCCCCGTATGTCCACTGCCCAGCGCGATGCCATAACAGCACCCGCTACCGGCCTGATGATATTTCAGACAGATGGCACCGAAGGTTACTACTACTATAATGGCACCGTATGGACCGCCCTCGGCGGTGGCGGCAGCACCAGTAGCTTCTGGGATGCTATGGGGCCGGATATATATAACAACAATTCCGGCAATGTGGGTATAGGTACGTCAGTGCCTAGCGCTAAACTTCATGTAGATGGTACCTCGATCATTTCGGGAGGATATATAACTCCGGGTCGTTTCGGCTCTACGGCCATCAGTGGTGGTAGTGTCTTTGGCGATAACGCTACTGCCATAGGTATGTCGATGTCAGGACCGTCCTTTGCCGGTGTGCAGTATTCAACAGCACTTGGCGGTGGGCAGGCCACCGGTTTTGGCTCGTTGGCAGCAGGTAGCGATGGCTTCATACCTTCAGAGGCCAGTGGCCAGTATGCTACAGCTATGAGTGGTGGCGTTGCTACGGGCACTACTTCGGTAGCGCTGGGCGGCAGTGAATACTGGCGGTCGCGGGCTGAAGGTAATTATGCTACGGCGCTTGGCGGTGGCCAGGCAATGGGCAGCAACGCTACGTCCATAGGCGTCAATTCCAGCGCCTATGGTTATGGCAGTGTAGCTCTTGGCCAGTCTGCGGCACAGGGCGATTATTCTGTAGGCATCAATGGTTATGTAGGTTTCGGTGTTATGAGCGCTACGGCTATCAGCGGTGGCCAGGCGATGGCCAATAACTCTACTGCCATAGGCATGTCAATGGCCGGGCAGTCTACCAGCAATGCGCAGTATGCGGTAGCAATAGGCGGAGGCCAGGCCAATGGTATAAGTTCATTTGCGGTAGGTAATTATAACGGCTATACGCCATCAGAGGCCAATGGCCAGTCTGCAGTAGCTATGGGCGGTGGCCGTGCCACCGGCTATGGTTCGGTAGCTATGGGCGGCAGCGATTATTCGCGGTCGCTGGCTGAAGGTAATTATACTACGGCGCTTGGCGGTGGCCAGGCAATAGGCAGTAACGCTACGTCCATAGGTGTCAATTCCAGCGCCTATGGTTATGGCAGTGTAGCCCTTGGCCAGTCTGCGGCACAGGGCGATTATTCTGTAGGCATCAATGGTTATGTAGGTTTCGGTGTTATGAGCGCTACGGCTATCAGCGGTGGCCAGGCCATGGCCAATAACTCTACCGCCATAGGCATGTCGATGGCAGGGCAGTCTACCACTTCGGGGCAGTATGCGGTAGCACTCGCCGGTGGCCAGGCCTACGGTACGAGTTCATTTGCGGTAGGTAACTATAACAGCTATACGCCATCAGAGGCCAATGGCCAGTCTGCAGTAGCTATGGGCGGTGGCCGTGCCACCGGCTATGGTTCGATAGCTATGGGCGGCAGCGATTATTCGCGGTCGCTGGCTGAAGGAAACTATGCTACGGCACTTGGCGGTGGCCAGGCCATGGGCAGTAACGCTACGTCCATAGGTGTCAATTCCAGCGCCTATGGTTATGGCAGTGTGGCTCTTGGGCAGGCTGCGACACAGGGCGATTATTCTGTAGGCATCAATGGTTATGTAGGTTTCGGTATTATGAGCGCTGCGGCTATCAGCGGTGGCCAGGCAATGGCCAATAACTCTACTGCCATAGGCATGTCAACGGCAGGGCAGTCTACCACCAATGCGGAGTATGCGGTAGCAATAGGCGGAGGCCAGGCCAACGGTACGAGTTCATTTGCGGTAGGTAACTATAACGGCTATACGCCATCAGAGGCCAATGGCCAGTCTGCAGTAGCTATGGGCGGTGGCCGTGCCACCGGCTATGGTTCGATAGCTATGGGCGGCAGCGATTATTCGCGGTCGCTGGCTGAAGGAAACTATGCTACGGCGCTTGGCGGTGGCCAGGCAATAGGCAGTAACGCTACGTCCATAGGTGTCAATTCCAGCGCGTATGGTTATGGCAGTGTAGCCCTTGGCCAGTCTGCAGCACAGGGCGATTATTCTGTAGGCATCAATGGTTATGTAGGTTTCGGTGTTATGAGCGCTACGGCTATCAGCGGTGGCCAGGCAATGGCCAATAACTCTACTGCCATAGGCATGTCAACGGCAGGGCAGTCTACTACCAATGCGCAGTATGCGGTAGCTCTAGGCGGTGGCCAGGCCAATGGTACGAGTTCTTTTGCGGTAGGTAACTACAACGGTACTGCGCCATCAGAGGCCAGTGGCCAATCTTCTACCGCCCTGGGTGGTGGCCGTGCCTACGGTCATAATTCGGTAGCGCTGGGTGGCAGCGAATACTGGCAGTCGCAGGCCAACGGCAGCTATGCTACGGCGCTTGGCGGTGGCCAGGCTCTTGCCATGAGCTCTACAGCCATAGGCGCTTATGCTAATGCGAGCGGCAATAACAGTATAGCCCTTGGCCAGTCTGCTGCAGCACAAGGCGATAATTCGGTCGCCCTGAACGGGCAGGTAGCGCCCGGTGCTAACAACTCTACGGCTATCAGCGGCGGTCGAGCGGGGGCCAGCAGTTCTACGGCCATAGGCATAGGGAGCTCAACATGGTCTACTACCACAGGTGAATACGCGGTAGCTATAGGTGGCGCCCAAGCCGCGGGCACGAGCTCGTTCGCAGTAGGTAATACTACAGCAAGCGGCAACAATTCTAGCTCAATGGGTAACTCGGTATCTACAAACTTCATGAACGGCGCTTTTGCTATAGGCGATAATTCTGCTGTTGCTGCTTTTACCAACAACGATGCCGATAACCAGATGATGATGCGTTTTGCGGGTGGTTATAAGCTGTATTCTGATGCTTCTGCTACCGTGGGTGCCGAAATGATGCCCGGCAGCAATAGCTGGAGCACTATAAGCGACCGCAGGAAAAAGGAGAACTTTGCACCGGTGAATGGTGAGGAGTTCCTGAGCAAGATATCTCAGTTCAAGCTCACTAGCTGGAACTATAAAGGACAGGAAGTTGCCAAACACCGTCACTATGGCCCAATGGCGCAGGATTTCTATGCAGCCTTCGGCCATGATAGCTATGGTGCTGTGGGTAACGATACTACCATCAACCAGGCCGATATGGAAGGTGTAAGCTTCGTAGCCATACAGGCGCTTGAGAAGAGGACACGCGACCAGCAGGCAGAGATAGAAGAGCTGAGGAAAGAGAATGCCGCACTGAGGGCCCGCTCTGAAAAGGTAGCTGAACTGACCCAAAGGCTTGAGGTGATAGAAGCAAGCCTCTCTGGTTTCAACGGTATGACTAAAAAATAATTATGCATACCCACCAGGGAATGCTAACGCATAAAACAAATCATATGAAAAAAATATTATCTCTTGCCATTTGCCTGTGCAGTACCCTGTTGCTGCAAGCCCAGGTGAAAATGAACATAGAGAGTGGCGCCCACGTTGTTGCAACAGGTGCCCCCCATTTTGTGATGGAGGCGGGCAGCTTTGAGAACAACGGTTCGTATCATGATGATGCGGGCACGTTCAAGGCCAGTGGAGGTATCATCTTCACAGGGTCGGGCACTACGCAGCTCTATAAGCTGGTAGTGGACAATGCCGACCATAGTCTTATGAACAGCCTTATCTCGGTATACGACCTTACCACTCTCTTGTCGGGTTCGCTAGATGCGAATGCGAAGTTGCACGTCCGTTCGGATGTAAGCCCCACTGCCAGGATGGAAGTGACCGGCGTACTGACGAACGACGTTATCGGTATCATTACACGATCTACTGAGCCCATTGGTACATGCCCCAGCTATACTACCGACCTGAGCCTGAACATATCGGGCCCGGCCATGGTGTACCAGTGGCAGACGTCTCTGGATAACGTATCGTGGACAGATGTGCCGGGTGCTACATCTGCGACGTACACAGCTACCATCACCGGTAACTGTTATTACAGGTGCTATACTACTACCAACAATAGTAGCTATGGCCAGGCCACCTCTGTAGTGTTCCAGGAGTTCATCAACTCTGCCGCGCCTATATCAGCGCCACCCAGTGTGTGCGTGGGGCGTACCGAGGTATTGAGCAATCCTGTGCCGGGCGGTACATGGTCTTCATCTACACCGGCAGTAGGTTCTATCTCTGCTACAGGCGTAGTGAGAGGTCTGAGCGCCGGCACCACTACCATAGTATATACGAATCCGTACGGCTGCTCATCTTCTGCTGTTATGGAAGTGCTCGCGCCTCCGGCCTCTATAACCGGTACACTGTCGGTGAATATAGAAGCTACCACGACCCTCAGCAGTACTACTCCTGATGGTCTATGGAGTAGTTCCAACGAGGATGTCGCCCTGGCGGATGCTATGACAGGTGTGGTGACAGGTGTAAGCGCAGGTACTGCGAACATCACCTACAGTATGGTCACTGGCTGTTATACTACTGCGGTAGTGACAGTGAACAACACCACACCTATCACAGGCGCGTCGGCAGTATGTGCCGGTTCCAGCATCACACTTAGCAACGCCACTAGCGGCGGTACATGGTCTTCGCTGTCATCGAACGTGACGGTGAATGCAAGTACAGGTATGGTAACAGGTGTAACGGCGGGTTCGGCCACCATTACCTATACTGCTCCGGCAGGCTGGGCAGTAACTGCACCGATAATGGTAAATGCTCTGCCGGAGGCTATCACAGGTACACTGTCGATATGCGCCGGTACCAATACTACACTGACCAGCGCTACAGCAGGCCAGACATGGAGCAGTGCCAATGAGGCCATAGCTACCGTAGCTACGGGTACACCTACTACCGGCATAGTGACCGGTCTTGCTGCAGGCTCTGTGAACATCAGCTATACCAATGCTGCAGGCTGTTCCCGTTATGCGACAGTTACTGTGAACGCTATCCCGGCTCCCATATCGGGCAGCAGCGAGGTGTGTACAGGCAATACTGCTACATACACCAGCTCGGGCAGCGGTACATGGTCTTCATCTGCACCGGCTGTAGGTTCTATATCGGCCGGCGGTGTCCTGACGGCGCTTAGTTACGGAATGACCACTGTTGTTTACACCAACGCGGCTTCCTGTACGGCTTCAAAGCTCGTGTTAGTGAACGAGAGCCCAGCGCCTATAACCGGTACATTGCTGGTGAATATTGCAGCTACCACATCGCTCAACAGTACCACTACCGGCGGTACATGGTTCAGCAGCAATACTGATGTCGCAACGGTGAATACTACAGGTGTAGTGACCGGCCTGACCGGCGGTACTGCAACTATTACCTACAAGAAGCTGACCACAGGCTGCTATACTACCGCGATAGTTACTGTTAACAACAGTACGCCTATCACAGGTCCGTCGTCGGTGTGTGTTGGCTCTACCATCACACTTGGCAATGCCACTACCGGCGGTACATGGTCTTCACCATCATCGAACGTAACGGTGAACGCAAGTACAGGTGTGGTAGCAGGGTTAGCGTCAGGTACGGCCACCGTGAGCTATACTGCCCCCACAGGCTGGGTGGTAACCACCCCGATAGCAGTAAATGCTGCGCCGGGCACCATTGGAGGTACACTGTCGGTATGTGTGGGCGCTACTACTACGCTTAACAGCGCCACAGCGGGCCAGACATGGAGCAGTGCCAATGAGACCATAGCTACCGTAGCTACAGGTACATCTACTACCGGTATAGTGACCGGTGTAGCTCCAGGCTCTGTGGACATCAGCTATACCAATGCTGCGGGTTGTTCGCGTTATGCGACGGTCATAGTGAGCGAGACGCCAGCCGCTATAGAAGGTAGTAATACCGTTTGCGTTGGCAGTAATACATTGTATACGAACACTACGCCAGGTGGTACATGGGTGAGCTCTGTAACGACCTACGGAACTATCTCTGCAGGCGGCGTGCTGTCGGGGCTATCGGCGGGTAATACTACTCTGAGCTACAATATGCCCGGCGGCTGCCGTACCATAAAAGTAGTGAGTGTAAGTGCTGCGCCGGCTGCCATTGGAGGTACACTGTCGGCATGTGTGGGTACTACTACTACGCTTAACAGCGCTACTGCAGGCCAGACCTGGAGCAGCAGCAATGAAGCAGTAGCTACTGTAGTGTCTTCAGGCAGCTCTACTGCAATAGTTACCGGTGTAGCAGCAGGTACTGCCAGTATCAGCTACGCTAATGCAGCCGGTTGTGCAAGGGTAGTGACGGTCACTATCAATTCATCTCCCGATCCTATATCGGGTAGCAATGCTATATGCGTAGGCGACGTGTCTTCTTACACTTGTGCTACTCCCGGTGGTACATGGTCCAGTTCTGCAGGGGCTGTAGGTACTGTATCTGTTGATGGTGCGCTTAGAGGCATCGCTGCAGGTTCTCTCACGCTCAGCTACAACATGGCCGGTAGCTGCCGCTCTACCAAGGTAGTAAGCGTAAATGCGGTTCCGGGCGCTATATCGGGTACATTGTCGGTCTGTGAGGGCGCCAATACCACTTTGGGCAATGCTACCTCTGGCCTTACATGGAGCAGTGCTGACGACTCGAAGGCTACTGTAGTAACGGCCTCAGGCCTTACCGGTACAGTAACGGGTGTATCTGCCGGTACGGTAGATATCAGCTACACTACTGCCGGCGGTTGTGCTAGCGTTGTGAATGTGACGGTGAACACTACTCCTGCAGCCATCACCGGCAGCAATACCGCATGTGTGGGTCTCCCATCTAACTACGCCAATGCAACACCAGGAGGTACATGGGTAAGCTCTAACACCGCAGCAGGTACTATCACCGCAGCTGGTGTGCTCACCGGTGTAGCATCGGGTAATACCACTCTTAGCTACAATATGCCGGGTGGTTGCCGCGCTACCAAGGTAGTGACCGTGAATATAACTCCGAACGGTATCACAGGTACACTGTCGGTGTGCATTGGTGCCACAACTACGCTCACGTCTACTACGGCCGGCCAAACATGGAGCACCGCTGACGGCGGCATAGCTACAGTAACTACCGGTACTACTACCACAGGTATCGTTACGGGTATATCTGCCGGAGCGGTGAACATAAGCTATACCAATGCTTCAGGCTGTTACAGTTATGCGACAGTTGTTGTGAACGCGGTGCCCTCAACTGTGACCGGCAGCAATAGTGTTTGTATTGGCAATACGGCAATGTATACCAATACGACCTCAGGCGGTACATGGGTAAGCTCTACCGCTTCCGTAGGTACCATCACTACAGGTGGTGGTGCGCTTACGGGTGTTGCTGCAGGCACTACTACGGTGAGCTATGTAGCGCCCGGTGGCTGTGTATCAACGAAAGTGGTGAGTGTGGTAGCTGCACCAGCGGCCATCACCGGTACACTGGCTGCATGTACATCGCTGACCACTACACTGACCAGCACTACTGCCGGCCAGACATGGAGCAGCGCTGACGAGACAATAGCTACAGTAGCTACAGGTACCTCTACTACCGGTGTAGTTACCGGTGTAGCGCCCGGTACTGTAAACATCAGCTATACCAATGCTTCGGGTTGTGTGCGTATGGTCAATGTGACGATCAATTCGTCTCCTGCGGCTATATCGGGCCCTACAGGTGTTTGTTTGGGTAGTACAGCTACCTATACCAATACTACGCCCGGTGGTACATGGAGCAGCTCGACAGGTGCTGTAGGTACTATTACCCCCGGCGGTGGTGTCTTGTCGACCTTCAATGCGGGTAGCACTACCATCTACTATAATATACCCGGTGGTTGCCGTGCGGCACAAGTGGTGAGCGTAAATACAGCGCCTGCTGCTATAACCGGTACTACCGGATTGTGTGTGAACAACACAACTTCACTGGGTAGCACTACTGCCAGCCAGATATGGAGCAGTGGCGATGCGACCGTAGCTACAGTAGTAGCATCAGGCGCCAATAATGCTGTAGTTACAGGTGTTGCACCCGGTACGGCCGTTATCAGCTATGCGTTTTCCGGTGGCTGTGCGCGTACTACTACTGTAGTAGTAAGTCCTGCTGTATTGCCTATAGTCGGCGACAATCTGGTATGTATAAGCGGCGGTACGGTGACGCTGAGCAATGCTACCGGAGGTGGTACCTGGATAAGCAGTGTGACCAGTAGGGCCACGATAAATAGTACAACGGGTGCTATAACAGCACTCACGGCAGGTACTACTGTTATCACTTATCGTATCAGCAATACATGTTTCAACACTACAATAGTGACCGTGAATGCAGCAATGGCTACGACCACAGGGCCCACTGCGGTATGTGTAGGCAGCGACATCACACTGGCGAATACCACTACCGGTGGTACATGGACGAGCAGCAATGCTTCCCTGGGTTCTGTGGATGCCGGTACGGGTGTAGTGAGAGGTGTGGCTAACGGTACGGTGAATATCACTTACGCGCTCAGCACGGGTTGTGTCAGAACAAAACCTGTGACCATAAATGCGGTTCCGGCATCTATCACCGGCTCACTTAACCTTACAGTAGGACAGACCTCAACACTCGGCTGTGCTACTACAGGTGGTACATGGCTTAGCAGTAGCTCGGGTATCGCTTCCATAGGTTCGTCCACAGGTGTGATGACCGCCGTTAGTGCAGGTGCAGCAACAATAACCTACAGGCTCACTGCCACAGGTTGTTTCTCTACCGCACCGGCTAGTATATCTACATTAAGGCCGGCTGTGATAGGTGGTCCGTCCATTGCTCACATAAAGATCTATCCTAACCCCACATCGCGCTATGTATCGATAGAGGCTCCTGTAAATGGTACCTTCGTTGTATATGCGATGGATGGTAAGAGGGTAGGTGTTTACAATGTTGTTACTCCTGTTACCGCTATATCACTGCCCGGCGATCTGGCCGCTGGCATGTATACTTGCCGTTTCGAGGGCGAGGATGGCAGCAACAGTATGATAACGTTGGTGTATACGCCCCAGTAAAATGAGTAGTTAGTATAAAAAGGAAAGCCGTTCTCATCTTGGGAACGGCTTTCTTCATTTCAGATAATATCATTAGCTGTTATACGCCGCTGCGAATTCTTTTGCAAAATCCTCGAGCCTGGTAGGACTCATTGCGGGCCTGTTGGCCAGGTAGTCGCTTGCCATTTTGCCACTGGCCATGGCTGCGCCCATTTCTGTATAGTTGGCAGCTACCTCCTGCGAAAGCCCTGCCTGTATCATGCCGTTCAGTGCATCCTCATCACGAAAATTGACCCATGGCAGCCCGGGTCTACCTATAGCAGTGCCCAGTACGCGGGCTATGTCGTGGGTAGTGCGCTCATCACTTACTATATAGCGAACGCTCTTTCCTGTATGCGCCAGGCTTAGCAGCGCATCGCCGGCCACAGTAGCTATGTCGGCGGGGTGTACCAGTGCCATTGTGGTGTTCTCGCCATAGTTGCCACCAATGATGCCCATATGCTTTATCATGCCTATGTTGGCCAGCAGGTTGTAGTAGAAGAATGCCGGGCGCAGGTGCAGCACATCTGTGCCTTCCAGTGCATTCAGTTCGGCCTCTACTCCATATAGGCCGCTTACCGGGCCACAGCCCTCCGGCATATGAGCGCCTATGCTGCTCAGGTTCACTACTTTTTTTACCCCTGCCGCCTTTATGGCCGCTGCATAGTTCTTTCCTATGCTGTGAATGTGCTCTTTCCAGTTCTGCGCATCCCATTTTGGTGGAACCATTGTATATACGGCATCGACCCCGGTGAATGTGCGGGTAAGAAAGCCCGTGTCCTCTACGCGCCCTACGGCAGCTTTTGCGCCTAGCGCCTCTATCTCCTTTACCCTGTCGGCGCTGCTGGTTATGACGGTGACATCGTGTGCTGCCTTTACGAGGCGTGTAACGAGTGGTTTGCTGATGTGGCCCAGCGAGCCTGTGATAACATATCTCATTGTGTTTGTTTTTTTGATAAGGCAAAGGTATTTTTGTACTTACTTTTCAGCAAGTACTAACAAAAAAGTAAGTATATATGTACAGTGTTAAAACTTCCTCAACGAACCAGGCCAACAAGCAGGGGGAACTAAGTAAATGCCCTGTCACCTTTACGCTGGACCGTATAGGTGGCCGGTGGAAGGCGCTGATACTATACAATCTTACGGGCGGACCATTGCGGTATGGAGCGCTGAAGAAAGCCATGCCCGCCATAACCGAGAAGATGCTGATACAGCAACTGAAGGAACTGGAAGCAGATGCCCTTGTGCGGCGCGAGGTAAAGCCGGTAGTGCCACCACATGTTACATACAGTCTCACCACGGCCGGTATGGACCTGGCACCGGTGATGCAGGCTATGGCTGCCTGGGGCTTGAAATATACGCAGAGCGATGTATACCGACCGGCAGAGCTATGATGGCAGCCGATGTATGAGCTGCATCTATCAGCGACGCACTATCATTTTTCGTGCCTGTATATGGCCTTCGCTATCATGAAGGGAGCAGTTGTAGATGCCCGGGGGTATGCCGCCCATATCTATCGTAGTGGTCTGCTGCCGCAGGGTAGCGTGTAGTACAGGGCGCCCTGTCATGTCGTACATGTTCAGATACCATCCCTTTGTAGCGCTGGGGCAATGTATCGTTACGGTATTGCCTGCGGGCAGGGGATATATATGCACATCTGCGCTTGCAGTGGTGTGGGGCACTTTGGTCTCACACTCCTTTACGATAATATCTTTCGTGATAGCACAGCCGCCCTCGCCCATGGCATAAGTGATGGTGACGGTACCTGCACTTATACCATATACTTTGCCCGAAGAAAAGTCTATGGTGGCCACTGCGGGTGCGCTGCTGGTCCATATGGCGCCGGGCACGCTACTGAGGAGCGTTATGCTGTCGCCGGCACATACCTCGGCAGGGCCTGTTATCTCAGAGCCTACACCATGTACCTTCCATACCATGTTGGGCATGCCCAGCGATACAAAGCCGGGAGCTATGTTCACAGCTTTATGCTCGTAATTACATGCAAGCCCCGCAGCATCAGGGTCGGCTATGCGGTGAAGGAAAGTGTCTCCCATCTGCGATATATATATCTTGCCATCAGGGCCCAGCCTCATGTCGCCATACACACTATATGTGCCCGTTATCTTCTTCTTCGATGCTATCTGTGCAGCGGTAGAGGGTAATGAGAGATCGTACTGAAATATGGCAGATGAGTCTACATTGAATGCATATAACTTGCTGCTATTGGCAGAGAATTCGCAGTAGTGGTGCGCGAGATTGTTCGTCATTTCGCGGCAGTTGCTCACGGCTCCTGTTGCAGGGTCGAAGTCATAAAGCTCGCCTGCACCGCGTATGGGCGGTGTATAAAAGGCGAGTAAACAAGTAAGGAATAACTTGCTCCTGTCGGGGCTGCACTTCATTGCCCCCAGGTGATAGCCATTTCCATAGGTCGCCATTCCGTAAGGTGTGGAGAAGAACCCTGTATTGTATGTATCAGGCCCGCTGATGCCTCCGGGGGTAACATTAAAAACATGGAACAGTGAAGTGTCCGACCGGTGAACAATGAGCCATACATTACAGTCATTACCTGCTACAGTTGTCATTTTTTCACTGAGGCTGTCTGCAAGCTCTATACCTGCGCTATCGGGCATTATATCGCCAAGGCCGCCGTTAAGGGTCATGTCTACTACAGAGTAGAACAAATGGCACATAGTATACGCGCCAATGGACTCATACGCAAGGGAAAAGATATAGTATTTGCTTGTGTCGTTGATGAATGGCACTATAGCTGCGGCCTGTGTAGTGCTGGATACATCGTAAGGTACGATAGCGCTTCCCGAGGGCATAATGGAGCCAGTATGTGTATATACCGTCTTGCCATCGGTATAGAATAGCAGACCGCCCATGGCGTTGCATACGCTGGCATTACCTTCCAGTGTACTGAGCGAAGAAGTGCCGCCTACAGGTGTGCCCGAATTGAAATTCACAAGCCCGCCGCCGCCAAGCGCCCAGACCTTGTTCTCGGCAATATGATATTGTGCATGCGCACCGGCGCAGCAGAGTAGCAATGCGCCCACCCAAAGTATCAGTGTTCTCATGGTATATCGGAGTGAAGGTGTATGTAAATATACCGAAATATGGGGTGCGAACCCGTATGTGCACCGCCACGCCCGGGGCGTGAGCTGTGTGGCAGATACCCGTACCGTTATAACACGGTCATTTTCAGAGAGAAGGGAAATACAGGGGTGCGAAAAATAAATTTGGGAATATTCTGTCATCGGGCGGTGAGGCCGCCATCTATGACCAGTTCTGTACCCGTTACATACGATGAGTCTGCACCGGCAAGGTATAATGCGCCATAGGCTATCTCTACGGCATTTGCCATTCGCTCCATGGGGCATATGTTCTTTATCATAGCCCGGGCGCTTTCGTTACTGATGAAAGCCTCGGTCATAGGTGTTATCACGCCGCCGGGGTGTATGGAGTTGACCCTTATGTGGTCTTTGGCGAACTCTACGGCATTGTCTTTTGTAAGCAGCCTGAGCCCGCCCTTGGATGCCGAGTATGCTGCCCCATTGCCACCTACTATACCCGCTATAGATGATATGTTGACTATGGCGCCGCCACCTACGGCCCGCATATGTGGTACACATAATTGGGTGCCAATGAAAGGGCCCGTGAGGTTGATGCCTATCACCTTATCCCATAGCTCCTTTGATGTGGCCTCTGTGGTGACACCCGGTGGGTATATGCCCGCATTGTTGATGAGTATATCTATTTTTCCATATAGGGCTAGGGTCGTCTTCACTACATTCTGCCAGCTATCCCAGCTGGCTACATCATGTTGCAGGTGGGCTATCACAAGCCCTGTATGCCCGGCAGCATCTGCCCATGTGGCCATCTTTTCCTGTTGCAGGTCTGTGGCCATTACATTGGCGCCTTCTTCGGCAAATAGCAGGGCTATGGCAGCGCCTATTCCGCCGGCCGCACCGGTAACAATGGCTACTTTGTTCTGTAGTTTTTTCATACGATGGTCCTTTGCTGCAAAAGTACCTATCGGCTGAGCCTGCACTATGACCATATACATCTTCATGGCTGACGCTGGTCATGCCGGGCCGCACCTGTGGCATATAGTTTTGTTGGGCAAACATCAGCCATATGTACGTTCAGCAATTATATACCAACTGCCTTGCCCATGCGGCATACTATATAGAGTGCGATAAGGAAGCGGCTATAGTAGACCCGCTGAGAGACCCTAAGCCATACATGGAACTGGCAACGAAACGCGGGGCCCGGATAAAATATATACTGGAGACACACTTCCATGCCGACTTCGTATCGGGCCACATAGACCTGGCCAATGAGACAGGGGCTACTATCGTCTTCGGGCCCGATGCCGTACCCGAATACAGGGCATATATAGCAACGGATGGGGAAACGCTAAAACTGGGAAGCGCTGTGCTGGAAGTATTGCATACGCCGGGTCATACCATAGAATCGACCTGTTTTCTTCTAAAGGCTAAAAATGAACATGTCGGCTGCCTGTTCTCGGGCGATACACTTTTTGTAGGCGATGTAGGCCGCCCCGACCTGCTAAGCGGCAATTTGCCGAAAGAGGCACTGGCCGCTATGCTGTACGAATCTCTGCAACGAAAGATAAAGATCCTGCCCAATGATACGCTGGTATATCCCGGCCATGGGGCAGGATCGGCATGTGGCAAGAACATAGGTGTATCGTCTTTCTCTACCATAGGCGATGAGCGTGCGCGGAACTATGCGTTGCTGATAACGGATAAAGACGAATTCATAAGGGCCGTTACTACGGGCTTGCCTGTGGCGCCGGTATATTTCTTCAAAGATGCGGCGCTCAATAAGAAAGGGGCCGGAGTATATAAGGATGTGCTGCAGCGGTCGCTGAGGCCCCTTTCTTTCACCGAGTTCAAGGGGCTGCAGCGGCCGGGTACCCTGGCGCTGGATACACGCGACGCCATGGAATTTGCGGCAGGCTCCATAACGGGTTCGCTGAACATAGGTCTCAATGGCGACTTCGCTGTATGGGCAGGGCATTTCATACCTGCCGATGCATCTATATTGCTGGTGGCCGACCCCGGCCGGGAGGCCGAGGCCATAGAGCGGTTGGCACGCATAGGGTTCGATAATGTGGTGGGATACCTGTTCGGCGGTATGCATACATGGTACTCGCTGGGAGGCGAATACCAACGCATCATGACCGTGACCGGCGAAGAAATGCACGAGCTGGTACTGGCAGGCGAATATGAGCTGCTGGATGTGAGGAATCGCCTTGAAGTGTCGAAAGACCATATACCAGGCGCGACCCACATACCGCTGAACGAACTGAAAGACCGCCGGGAGACCTTGGATAAGGACCGGAAGTGGCTGGTATACTGTGCAGGAGGCTATAGGTCTATGATAGCTGCATCGTTCCTGTTAGCTGTGGGCTGCCATTTCGTTGCCAGCCTGGAAGGGGGTATCAATGCCCTCAGGAAGATAAGACCTGAGATAGTAGAGGCAGGGCAGTAGACCGAGTAAGATGATAGCGATCGTGTATCGGGCTGATCATGGTCAGCTATCTCCATTTCCCGATGCCTGATCTTGCACCGTATTTCGAACAGGCCTGCACCGGCTACTTCGGAACTATGTAAAATGAATGATAGATAGAAACAAGCAATTTATGAGGGATGTAAAAGGCCAGCATTCTAATTCGCCCTTGTCCGACCTTACGGAAAAGCTTCGGATAGAATATTACGAGAGTATAGAAAGACTCTGTACCGATGCGCGCGAACAGGTGGAGAAGATAAGAACGCTCGACCCGACGAGGATAGACCCGGTATACCTGAGGCAGTGTCATTCGGTAATGGATAGTGTAGCGGCATCGCTGGCAGAGCGGAGGGACCGCTTTGTGCCATACCTGCAGCGCCTGTGGGAAAAGGTGGCCACAGAGCACAACTGCACCAATTGCTCGGGCAGTTGCAAGCTCGATCATGATATTCAGTTGTTCGATCTTTCGGCCGCTACCAAAAAACTGAAGAGCATACAGGGAGAGCTTCAGCTGCTATCGCTTCCCCTCTATTCCGAAACACTTTTCCCCGATCAGTACAGGGTGCTGCGCAATCTGCTGGCATTGATAGAGAGTGATATAGTGGAACTGTTCTTCTTGGAGGAGAATTATCTTATTCCGAAGGTGATAGCAGCGCAAAAAGCAATAAATGTATCTGGTAGGTAACGACATAGCAGAAGAGAAAAGAAAGAAGAAGGAAGCGGCGCCGGTCTGTTACCATTGCGGTACCGTATGCATCACCAGCAGGATAAGGATAGAAGATAAATTCTTCTGCTGCCAGGGATGCAAGCTGGTATACGAGCTGCTGAATGAAAAAGGCCTGTGCGACTACTACACCCTGGGGGCGCACCCCGGGCTGGGGCAGATAAAGCCGGTAAGGAACGACAAGTTCGCCTACCTGGATGATTATAGCATAGCTGAGCGGCTATGTAATTTTCGCAGCAAGAGTTATTGTGTAGTTACGTTCTATATCCCATCTATACATTGCAGCTCGTGTATGTGGCTGCTGGAACACCTGGACAGGATAGACCCTGCCGTAACAGAGAGCCGCATAAATTTCTCGGCAAAGGAGCTTACTGTTCATTTCTCTCCCGCGCGTACATCGTTGAGGAAGATAGTGGAATTGCTGGCCACCATAGGGTACGAACCCTACATAAGCCTGGATGATGTAGGAGAGAAGAAGGTAGCTGCCGGTAACAAGCAGCGCATCACAAAGCTGGGTATAGCTGGGTTCTGCTTCGGCAACATAATGATGATGAGCCTGCCCGAGTATTTCGCCGGAGAGATGGACCTTGGGCACGGCCTTAATAACTTGTTCCGCTACCTCGACCTTTTGCTGTCGTTACCGGTGTTCTTCTATAGCGCTACAGAGTTCTATAGCGCTGCCTGGGCCGGGCTTAAACAAAAGATACTGAATATAGATGCACCTATAGTGTTGGCCTTGTTCATCACCTTTGGCCGCAGTGTGTACGAGATACTGTCGGGTACGGGTGCCGGGTACCTGGATAGTATGAGCGGTATCGTTTTCTTTATGCTTGTAGGCAGGGTGATACAGGAGCGTACTTACAGGTCGCTCACCTTCACCCGTGACTATAAGGCGTATTTCCCTATAGCCATAAGCGTGCAGACGCAGGGTGGGGTAGTGAAGAAACAACTGAAGGACCTGCGGAAGGACGATGTAGTGATATTACATCATGAAGAGATAGTGCCTGCCGATTCGGTAGTGCTGGGCGAAGGTGGTAAGATAGACTATAGCTTTGTGACGGGCGAGGCAGAACCGGTATTTGTGGGGAAAGACGAGCTCATATATGCCGGTGGCAAATTGCAGGGACAGGAGCTGATCATAAAGGTCGTAAAGCCTATAACGGCCAGTTACCTCACATCGCTGTGGAACCACCGAGCCTTCAATAAGGACAAGGCTGAAAGCAACGATAAGATGAGCGTTGTGCATGTACTGAGCAGGTATTTCACGCTTATTCTTTTCACGCTGGCCATCATCACTGCGGTGTACTGGGCCATGCACGATGCATCGAAGATCGTTACCAGTGTTTCGGCCATGCTTATAGTGGCATGCCCCTGTGCATTGCTGCTGGCCGCTACATTTACCAATAGCAATACGCTGCGTATATTCAGCCTCAATGGTTTTTACCTGCGCGATGCAAGTGTGGTAGAGCCGCTTACCAACATCGATACGATAGTTTTCGATAAGACAGGTACCATCACCACCAATACTGATGTAAGGGTATCGACCTCGGGTGATACCCTTAGTGATGCAGAACTGGACCTACTATATACTGCTGTGAGCCCTAGCCTGCATCCTAATAGTGTAGCCATAAAAAAATGGCTGGGTAGCAGAGTAGTGGCTGAGCTGGATGAATGGGAGGAGATACCGGGAGAAGGAGTGCAGGCGGTGATGGGGAAAGATGTGCTGCGTATAGGTAATGCCCACTTCGTAGGGGTTGCTGCTGCAGAACACAATAAGAACAAGGCCGCATCGTATGTAAGTGTGAATGGCAAGACAATTGCTTTTTATTTTGAGCCTGCGCTGCGGCCCGGCATTAAAGATGCCATAGCAAAGCTGTCGAAAAGGTTCAGGCTGTCCGTTCTCTCCGGCGATCATGACAAGCAGCGGGGAATGATGCAGGCGGTATTCGGTAGGAATGATGCATTGTTGTTCGAGCAGAAGCCTCTTGATAAGCTGAGATACATAGAAGGCCTGCAAAAGAAGGGTGATACTGTGGCAATGATAGGCGATGGACTGAACGATGCAGGCGCCCTGCAGCAGAGCAATGTAGGCATAGCCCTTGCCGACAATATCAACAACTTCACCCCGGCATGCGATGTGATACTCGATGCTGAAAAGGTATCGGCGTTGCCGGAATTGCTGAGTATGGCGCGCTGGTCGGCGGCTATCATAAAACTCAGCTTTTTCATCTCCGTTATCTACAACGTGATAGGGCTGTATCATGCCATGAGCGGCTCTATGCGGCCGGTCGTTGCGGCCATACTTATGCCATGTAGCACGCTGAGTATAGTTATTATTTCCAGTGGACTCAGCAACCTGGTGGCATGGAAGAAGCAGTTGAATATAAGGTCTCTTTAGCGCAGGTCCTGTAGCTTCATTTTGCCCGGTCTCTTTTTAAGGTCCGGGCATAAAAATGGGGAGTCGCGACCGGCTCCCCACGGACCGGGGGCATATGTCCCCGGTGTGATCCCACTCACTCTCTTTACATCCAGCGTTCGGCGAACTTGCGGAACTCGTGTACCAGCGCTGACGATATCTTTTCCTGGTCATCTGTTCTTGTGCCCAATGCTGCATGCTCTGTCTGCAGGGCCCCGTCTATATACCCGGCAGATGATGCCTGCGCCTGCTGCGCTATTTTGCTGATGTTGGCATGTATGTCATGAGACAGTATGTCTATGTTGTTGTTCTGTACCCTGAACTGGTTCTCGAAGTGTTCTACTTCCTTCATTACACCGGTGTCGGTGTATTTGCCGGCTATCTCTGTCAGTATGCTTTTCAGTATGGCTATCTCTGTTCTGTAAAAGCCCAGCGTACGCAACCACTGACCGTGTGTGTTGTTGATGTGTCCTATATTGACCTTCATGTGCTTGGTTATTTTATGCAAACATACTTGTAGCAGGCGGGGGCAGATATGACAATGGTCATAGGTAATGCCTGATAGATGTCACTTCAGGGGCTTGGGAGGGCTATGATGAGAAGCATTGCGGGTAATGACCCGCATCACGCCATCCGCCTTGCCGGTGTCGGATATTTGAAGAAAAAAGTATGAACACCAGATTTGTGACCGGCGATAAAGTAAGGCTTGTATCGGGCGGGCCGGAAATGACCGTTCGCGGCCAGCACTACGATGTATTTGCCAATGAATACCTGAAGAACATGTTCGATTGCGTATGGTTCGCCAGGAATAAGGATGGCAAGGAAGAGGTACACTATTGCCCTTTCAATGAAGAAGAACTGGAGAAAGTGAATAGAGATCTAAGACCTGCATAACGCTTAACGGCCTTCTAATGGCACCGTACGATAACCGGTAAGGAGTTTGCCGAAACGCGTGTGGTATTCGCGTTCCAGCATGTCTTTGTGTGTGGGATGGGCTATTTCTATGAGCAGCTTTGCGCGCTGTTCCAGGTTCTTGCCATAGAGGTCTACTATGCCGTATTCGGTGGCCACATAGTGTATATGGCCCCTGGTGGTCACCACACCGGCTCCTTGTTTCAAATTGGCGACTATGCGCGAATTGCCACTCCTAGCTATAGATGGCAATGCTATTATGGGCTTCCCATTCCCGGACAGGGCCGCGCCGCGCATAAAGTCCATTTGCCCGCCTATACCTGAATATTGGTATGTGCCCATAGAGTCGGCGCATACCTGACCTGTTATGTCTATCTCTATGGCGCTGTTTATAGCGGTGACCCTGGGATTCTGGGCTATCACATTCGTGTCGTTCACAAAGCCTGCATTAAGGCAGTTGACCAATGGGTTATTGTCTACGAAGTCGTATATCTTCTTTGTTCCCAGTATGAAGGTGCTTACTGTTTTTCCCGGCAGCACTTTTTTGCGGCTATTATTTATTACCCCGCTTTCTATGAGCGGTATCACGCCGTCCGATAGCATCTCTGTATGGATGCCGAGATCCTTATGGCCTATGAGCGAGTTCAGTACCGCATCGGGTATGGTGCCTATGCCCATTTGCAGGGTAGCCCCATCTTCTATTACTGATGCCAAATGAGCGGCCACGCCATTCGTTATAGCATCTCCTTTTCCGGATGCCTTTATCTCCGGTAGTGCAGCTTCCTCCCATACCATGGCATGCAGGCGGGATGTGTGTATGACCCCTTCTCCCATCACTCTTGGCATTCCTGGGTTCACTTGCGCTATTACCAGCCTGGCATTCCTCACAGCGCTCAGAGCTATATCTACCGATGTGCCCAGCGTGCAGTAGCCGTTCACATCAGGCGGCGACACCTGTATGAGCGCTACATCTATAGGCATTGTTCTGCTATCGAACAGCCTTGTTATCTCGCTAAGGAATACAGGTACATAATCTCCATAAGGAGAGTTGGCCCATCCGCGCACGTTCTCCGATACAAAGAGCGAATTGAGGAAGAAACTGTTCTTTACCTCGGGCCTGTCCCAGTTGATGTGGCCGTAAGTACTTATAGATACCAATTCTACATTGTGTATGCTCCCGCCACGGTCCAGCAGCGCATTTACCAGCTTCAGCGGAGTAGCCGCACCGCCATGTATGAATACCCTTTGGTCGTTCTGTACAAGTTTTACCGCATCGGCGGCAGATATATAGTTGAGGTCTTGTTGCATTTTCATTTTTCAAAATTACCTGTCATGCCCTGCTACACAGTTGACGCTGAGCAGAGCTGCACATGACCATCGTCATGTATGCGCGCCCTGCTCGCTGTTCTTATCCATTTGCGGGCTATGCATAATGTGTGTCGGTGCTTTTAAGAGGCGGATAACTGACCATGATCAGCCGGCGTATTGAGCCACGTCATAGAGCCCCCGTTCTGCCACAGGTAGTTTTGTTAAAAATTTAGAAATGAGTGCATTCTTCATATTGGTATCGGTCAGTATCCTGGTGGCGGCCACCTTTCTCGGCGCATTTATCTGGAGCGTTCACAACGATCAGTATAGTGATATAAAAGGCTCTTCAATGCGCATTCTGTTCGACGACGACTCTGTAAAAAATAACCAATAATAATAGCAAGTATGATAATTGGAATAGAT
Source organism: Nemorincola caseinilytica (assembly GCF_039540515.1). Taxonomy (NCBI): domain Bacteria; kingdom Pseudomonadati; phylum Bacteroidota; class Chitinophagia; order Chitinophagales; family Chitinophagaceae; genus Nemorincola; species Nemorincola caseinilytica. Next base: position 255,375 of record NZ_BAABFA010000011.1, read on the forward strand.
CCATCAGCAACGCAAAACGAGAAGTTCTATTACGACAATAAGATCGTGAAGTGGTTCGCCTACGCTACTATCATCTGGGGCGTTGTGGGGATGCTGGCCGGTATCCTTGCCGCATTTCAGCTGGTATACCCCGGCCTGAACTTTAGCTCGGCACCTACATCTTTCGGTCGTGTAAGGCCCATACACACCAATGCGGTCATTTTTGCCTTTGTGGGCAATGGTATCTTCATGGGTGTATATTATTCGCTGCAGCGTCTCTGCAAGGCACGCATGTTCAGCGACAGGCTGAGCAAGTTCCATTTCTGGGGGTGGCAATCCATCATCGTGCTTGCGGCGCTTACGCTGTTGTTCGGTTATACCACGGGTAAGGAATATGCCGAGCTGGAGTGGCCTATAGATATACTCATAGCCCTGGTATGGGTGGCCTTCGGATGGAATATGTTCGGCACTATACTCAAGCGCAGGGAAAGACACCTGTATGTGGCCATCTGGTTCTACATAGCCACTTTCATTACGGTGGCCATGCTGCACATAGTGAACTCTGTAGAGATCCCGGTCACTTTATTCAAGTCATACTCGTGGTATGCAGGTGTGCAGGATGCCCTTGTACAGTGGTGGTATGGGCACAATGCAGTGGCTTTCTTCCTTACTACGCCCTACCTGGGTCTTATGTATTACTTTATGCCCAAGGCGGCCGACAGGCCTGTGTATTCTTATCGTCTTTCTATTATTCACTTCTGGGCGCTTATCTTCATCTATATATGGGCCGGTCCGCACCACCTGCTTTATACCGCGCTACCTGACTGGGCACAGTCGCTGGGTACTGTGTTCTCCATAATGCTCCTGGCGCCATCGTGGGGTGGTATGCTCAATGGCCTGCTGACATTGAGGGGGGCATGGGATAAGGTGCGTGTCGATCCTGTGCTCAAGTTCATGGTGGTGGCGGTAACGGCATATGGTATGGCCACTTTCGAAGGCCCCATGCTGAGCCTGAAGAGTGTGAACGCTATCAGCCACTTTACCGACTGGACCATAGCGCATGTGCATGTAGGCGCACTGGGCTGGAACGGCTTCCTCACATTCGGTATCCTTTACTATCTCATTCCCAGGATATTCCGTACGAAGCTCTATTCTGTACAGCTTGCCAACAGGCACTTCTGGATAGGTACACTGGGTATAGTGCTATATGTGGTGCCTATGTACTGGGCCGGATTCATGCAGAGCCTTGCATGGAAAGAGTTCACACCGGAAGGTACACTGAAGTACCAGTTCATGGACACCGTGAAGCAAATGGCGCCTTTCTATGCCATGCGCGGTGTGGGTGGTGTGCTGTTCCTGATAGGTGCGCTCATAATGTGCTACAACTTGTACAAGACCATAAAGACAGGTAATGTACTGAACGAAGAGGCAGCAGAAGCGCCTGTACTGACCAGGGAGTATGTGCCACATGGCAAGCAGCACTGGCATAGCTGGATAGAGCGCAGGCCTGTACACCTGCTGGTATGGAGCCTAATAGTGGTAGCCATAGGCGGCATCATAGAAATGATACCCACCTTCATGGTGAGCTCTAACATACCCACTATAGCCAGCGTGAGACCATATACTCCGCTGGAGCTGCAGGGTAGGGACATATATGTGCGCGAGGGGTGCTACCTATGCCACAGCCAGATGGTGAGACCGTTCAGGAGCGAGGTGGTAAGGTATGGCGAATACTCCAAGGCAGGCGAATTCGTTTATGACCATCCGTTCCAGTGGGGGAGCAAGCGTACCGGCCCCGACCTGGCGCGTATAGGCGGTAAATACCCCGATAGCTGGCACTTCAACCATATGTACGAGCCATCCAGCATATCTCCGGGGTCTATAATGCCCAATTACCCGTGGCTGTTCGCCGATGAGATAGATACTGCGGCTACTGCTGCCAAGATACGCGCCATGATAGCCATGGGTGTACCCTACGAAAAAGGTTATGACCAGCGTGCGAACGCCGACCTGGCAAAACAGGCCGATGGTATAGTAAAGAACCTGGCCAACGATAAGATAAAAATAAAGAGCAATAAAGAGATAGTAGCGCTTATAGCCTATCTGCAGCGTGTAGGTACAGACATAAAATTATCGGAAAAGACAACCTCTAAATAACAGGCACATGAAATTCATACATTATCTCGAGACCATCACAGGTGTGGGCATATTTCCCCTGGCATCTCTTATGATATTCTTCCTCTTCTTCGCTGCCGTGGCCACATGGGCTTTTAAGGCAGACAAGTCTTACATAGACTCTATGAGTGCCATTCCTTTTCCTGAGAACAACAACCAATAATATCACAGCCAATACTGCATAGTATGCGAAATACGACCATCAAAGCATTTCTTGCCATAGCGGGGACGATATTGTTCCTGGCGCCGGCCAGCGCAGCCGACGGAGACACAGCGGCGAAAGCTGTAAATATCAATACCACATTCTACACGCTTGTGTCGCTGATGATAATACTGCTATTCATCATAGGCGTGCTGGCTTATACGCTGAGGCAGGTGACCGCAGTAGTAAGAGAAAAGAACAGGAAGACAAAACAGGGTAAAGCAGGTATACTTGCTATTCTGCTACTGGTAGCCACACTGCCTGCATCGGCCCAAATGGCGGATACCTCTAAGGCATACCATTTCCCGGAGCTGATAGATGGTATACCCTTTGCCGACTTCTGCCTGCTGGTGGCGGTCATTGTTCTGGAGCTGCTGGTCATCTTTTTTCTTGCCACCTATGTCCAGACACTACTGAGAGCGCTGAAGGGACAGGGTGCGGATGTTACCAGGGCCGTTGCTGAGCCGAAAGTGTCTTTCTGGGACAGGTTCAACAAGGCCAAGGCGCTGGAGGAGGAGAAGGAGATACTGCTGGATCATAACTATGATGGCATCATGGAACTGGATAACAGCCTGCCGCCCTGGTGGAAGTACGGCTTCTATCTTACCATACTGGTAAGTGTCATCTATATCTACCGTTTTCATTTCTCTCATGATGGTCTTAGCCAGGAAGAGGAGTTCGTGGCAGAGATGCAGAAGGGTGAGGAAGAGAAGGCTGCCTACCTGGCCAGGTCGGCCAATAATGTGGATGAGACCAACGTGAAATATCTTACCGATGCGGGTTCGCTGGTAGCAGGCAGGGAGGTATTCGTAAAGAACTGTGCTGCATGCCATGTGGCTGATGGCGGAGGTAGCGTAGGCCCCAACCTTGCCGATGAATACTGGCTGCATGGTGGTAGTGTACAGGATGTTTTCAAGTCTGTAAAGTATGGCTGGCAGGACAAGGGTATGAAGAGCTGGAAGGACGACCTGTCGCCGATGCAGATACAGCAGGTGGCCAGCTTCATCATGTCTCTGAAGGGCACGCATCCGGCAGCGCCGAAGGCGCCACAAGGAGATATATACATAGAAGTGGCAAAGGCAGATAGCGCAGTAGCAGCAAAATAAGAAACAGGCACATCATGACGAGTGTAAATGGCAATAAAGAGGCGTTCAGGGACAAGATAGCTACCGTAGATAAGAAAGGTAAACGGATATGGATATTCCCACAGAAGCCGAACGGCAGGCTCTATAATTTGAGGAAGCTATTTACTGTTGCATACCTCCTCATTTTCTTCTCGCTGCCATTCATCAAGGTAGATGGGCATCCTGTATTCCTGGTGAATATACTGGAGCGTAAGTTCATCCTGTTCGGGCAGATATTCTGGCCCCAGGACTTTTTCATATTCGCAATGGGCATGATAGTTTTTATCGTGTTCGTTGCACTGTTCACGGTCGTTTTCGGAAGGGTATTCTGCGGATGGGCCTGTCCGCAGACCATCTTCATGGAAATGATGTTCAGAAAGGTGGAGTACTGGATAGAGGGCAATGCTGCACAACAGAAGATGCTGGCCGCAGCATCCTGGAACACTGACAAGATCATCAAGAAGACGGCAAAGGTGGCGGCGTTCTGGCTGCTCAGTTTCATCATAGCCAATACCTTCCTTGCCTATATCATAGGTGTGGACGAGCTTTATAAGCTCATATCAGAGCCTGTCTCCCGGAACCTTGGCACATTCATAGGTCTCGCCACTTTCACCACGGTCTTTTTCTTTGTTTACCTATGGCTGCGGGAGCAGGTGTGTACCGTCATTTGTCCATATGGTCGTATGCAGGGTGTGCTGCTCGATCGTAATTCTGTTATCGTTGCCTACGACCATGTGCGCGGCGAGCCCAGGGGGAAATTCAAAAAGAACGAAGAGCGTACGCTGGGAGACTGTATAGATTGCAGCCAGTGTGTAAAGGTGTGCCCCACAGGTATAGACATACGCAATGGTACGCAGCTGGAATGCATCAATTGCACAGCCTGCATAGATGCCTGCGACCATATGATGGAGTCGGTAGGACTGCCCAAGGGGCTTGTGCGGTATGCCTCTGAACATAATATAGCCAGGAACAGGCCCTGGATGTTCACGGTGAAGATGAAGGCATATACACTGGTGATGTGCCTGCTGCTGGGTGTGCTGGTATGGCTGCTGGCCAGCCGTACCGATGTGGGCGTGACATTGTTGCGCACATCGGGCCAACTGTACCAGGAGCAGCCCAATAACGAGATGAGCAACCTGTATAACTATAAGGTGCTCAACAAGACCTTCAAGAAAAAGATCATTACGCTGAGACCCGAGAACTTCACCGGGCGCATAGTGCTGGTAGGGGAGAAGGACCTTGTAGTGCCCAAAGATGGCACGGTGGCAGGTACTATGTTCATCTACCTGAGCAAGGATGCTATAACAAAGAGAAAAACACAATTGAAAATAGGTGTGTACGAGAATGGCGAAAAGCTCATGACCATAAGCACATCGTTCCTCGGCCCGTTCGCCGGTAACTAAAAAAACTTTCGTTCGTATGACAATAAAATTCGGTTGGGGGTGGAAGATAGCATTGCTTTATTCTTCTTTCGTGGTGATGATGCTGGTGCTGGTATTTGCCAGCACCAGGCAGAAGTTCGATCTCGTTTCTAAAGACTATTACAAAGAAGAAATAGAATACCAGAAGGTAATAGATGCAGGCCGCAACCAGGCGGGCCTTAGTGGTATAATGACCATCAAGGCCAGCGACCTGTCGGTAGAGATAGGTTTTCCTTCGGATCTCGCAGGCAAGCCGGTCGCCGGCACAGTTGTCTTTTATTCTGCTGTGAGCAAAGACATGGACAGAAAATACCCTATAGAGACACAGGAGAATAAAATGACCATAGACAGAAGTGCCTTGCAGCATACCATATACAAAGTAAAGGTGTCTTACACGGTGGATGGAACGAACTACTACAACGAACACGATCTGGACCTTTCGAAATGAGCGCCGATACTATATTCATAGCCCTGCTGATGGGACTGACAGGCAGCCTGCATTGCGCGGGTATGTGTGGCGCCATCATGTGGGCCATGCCGTTCTATTCCTTCAAAGGAGGTAAACGAATGCTGGCATTCGGCCTTTACCATCTCCTGCGCATCACGGCATATGCCGTGATGGCAATGGTGCTGTTCTCCTTCCGCGATCTGTTCAATCCCGGTCTGCAGCGTATCATCTCTATCGTACTGGGTGTGCTATTGCTGGTCGCCGGAATGATCTCTTTCTTCCCCGGCCGCATATTGAAAGGTGTTTCCCTGCCCTGGGCCGGTATTATAGAAAGACAACTGAGTGCTTTCGTAGGTCACCCCCATATGGGTAAGATAGCCGTTTCCGGTCTGCTGAACGGCCTATTGCCTTGTGGCCTTGTATACATGGCCTTGTCGGCCAGTATGTCGCTGTCGTCGCCCTTGCAGGTGCTGTCGTTCATGTATGCTTTCGGGGCAGGTACGGTACCCATTCTTGCCGCTATCGTTTTTCTAAGGAGCAGGCCATCATTGCAATGGCCCGGTATGCGCAGGCTGGCGCCGGTAGTGGTGCTGTTCTTCGGCTGTGTCTTTGTGTTGCGTGGGCTGAACCTGGGCATACCCTACCTGAGCCCTAAGCTGGGCACGGTAAAAGGCGAATTGGTGCATTCATGTTGTCATAAGAAATAAAATGTATGGTGAATGACCAAGGTCAGGCCATTTTCAATAACAGGTAAGGAATTTTATAACATGCATCACTCCAGGCAAGAAAGCGCGGGGGCTATTCATTTTCGTGATTTCGAACTAAATTTGAACATGCCTTTCACTACTTTGAATAACGAAACGTTCCAGGCGTTATTTAACTATGCCAGTATCGGTATCCTCATCGCCAATTCCACAGGTAGTATCCAGATGGCCAATAAATACATCGAACAGCAGTTCGGGTATGAGCCCGGAGAACTCATAGGACAGAAGGTAGAGATACTGATACCCGCGCGTTATGGGACCAAGCATGTAAAGCACCGGGAGCATTATAGCGGCAACCCGCACAGCCGGCCTATGGGATTGGGCATGGAGTTGTGGGGGGTAAAGAAAAGTGGTGTGGAGTTTCCTGTAGAAGTGAGCCTTGGGCACTACAAGATAGAAGAAGAGAATTACTCGCTTGCTTTCATCAACGATATCACGCAACGAAAAGAGACGGAACAGGCCATAATAAAGCTGAATGCCCACCTGGAGCAGAAGGTGAAGGAGGGGTCGCACTCGCTGGCGATGACCGTAGAAAAACTGGGCGACCAGATAAAGGAGACCGAACGGAAAGATGCAGAGCTGGAGCGTGTGAACGCATTTCTGAACAATATATGGAACCATGCGGGCGCCATCATCTTTGTGTGTGATACTAATGGTGTCATTCAATATTTCAACCCGGAGGCCGAAAGGTGTTTGGGCTATACCTCGGACGAGGTAGTGAACAAGAAGAACGCTACCGGTCTTCTTATTGATAGTGAATTGGAGAACAGGTGGGAAGAGCTGCAGATGCTTGCCGGAAAGCCGGTAGGGAAAGGATTCGAGGTATTGAAGGCCATGTCTCTGCTGCACAGGGATAAGAACCAGGAATGGCACTATGTACGGAAGAACGGGTCGAGGTTCTTCGTGTCTCTGAATGTGGCCGAGCTGAAAGATGCCAATGGCGGGGTGTCGGGCTACCTGGGCATTGCCATAGATATATCGGAGAAAAAACATGCCGAGACAGAACTGCTGGCTGCGCTTGAAAAAGAAAAAGAGCTGAACGAGCTGAAATCGAGGTTCGTTTCCATGGCCTCGCACGAGTTCAGAACGCCACTGAGCGCAGTACTCTCATCGGTATACCTGCTGTCGCGGTACATAAATGTAGCAGAGCAGCCTCAGGTAGAAAAGCATATACAGCGCATCATTTCGTCCGTCACCTCGCTGACCGAGATACTGAACGACTTCCTTTCTGTAGGGAAGATAGACGAAGGCAATATACAAGTGAACTTTAAGGAGTACGACATCACAACGCAGATAAGGGATATACTGCAGGATGTGAACCACCTGCTGAAGAAAGGGCAGCAGATAAAGTACGAGCATACAGGCAAAAGCCCCCTGGTGACGCTGGACCCTTCCATGATGAAGCACATTATATCCAACCTGCTTTCTAACGCTATGAAATTCTCGTTCGAGGACTCTACCATACATCTTTCTACCAAGGTGGCAGGCAAGAAGCTCACCATCTCGGTACAGGACCATGGTATGGGTATACCGAAGGAGGACATAGATAGCCTCTTCAAACGTTTCTTCCGGTCATCGAACGCGACCAATATACAGGGTACGGGCCTGGGCCTGCATATAGTGAGCAAATACACAGAGCTGATGAAAGGCACCGTGAAGTGCGACAGCAAGCTGGGCGAGGGCACGAAGTTCACCATTATCTTCACAAGCAATTGATACCATCCATGAAAAAGATACTTGTAATAGAGGACAATGAGGCCATAAGGGAGAATGTGGCCGAGATACTGGAGCTTTCGGGCTACAGTGTGCTGCAGGCACCCAATGGCAAGGCCGGTATAGAGGTAGCGCAGAAAGAGATACCCGACCTTATCATTTGCGATATAATGATGCCGGGCGTGGATGGCTATGGTGTGCTGCATATACTGCACAAGGACGAGGCCACCCAGAACATTCCCTTTATATTCCTGACCTCTAAAAGTGAGCGCAGCGACTTTCGCGTGGCAATGGAAATGGGTGCGGATGATTACATTACCAAACCCTTTGCCGGTAACGAACTGCTGAACGCTATAGAAAGCAGGCTAAGGAAGAACGAACTACTGAAAAAGACCCTGAATGCCGACCTGGAAGGACTGAACGAACTACGCTCCATAGCTACCTCCAGCAAGACGCTGGAAGAGCTGACCGAGGAAAGCAACACCAACAGCTACAATAAAAAGCAGGTGATATATAAGCAAGGCAGTCATCCGCATTACCTGTTCTATATAGTGAGTGGTAAAGTGAAGACCTTCAAGACGCATGATGATGGGAAGGACCTAGTAATAGACCTGTATAATGCCGGGGATTTCTTTGGGTATATACCACTGCTGGAGAATACAGTGTACAAGGACACCGCAGAGGCCATAGAACGTTGTGAGATAGCACTGGTGCCGCGCAAAGAGTTCGAGGCGCTGCTGAACTGCAACCCTGCCATAGGCCGCAAGCTGGTGGCTCTTCTTGCTAAAAATGTTTCGGTAAAGGAAGAGCAACTGCTGGGGATAGCATACAATACGCTGCGCAAAAAAGTGGCCGAGGCACTGGTAAGCATGCAGAAGAAATACCACACCAACAAGAACCAACCCTTTATGGTAGATATAAGCAGGGAAGAGCTGGCCTCTATAGCAGGTACTGCTACGGAATCGCTGATACGGACGCTGAGCGATTTCAAGAGCGAGCACCTGATAGATATACAGAACGGGAAAGTGCTGATAAGCGACGAAAAGAAGCTGGCAAATTTGATACGGTAGGAGATGAGGTGTTTTGTCTGATCACAAAGGCTATCTTAAGATGGATAGATATTTGTTTAAGGATCCCTTTTCTGTTTCCGCTATCAATTGTATAAAATCACTTTTATCATTTTGCGTTTGTGCTTTCTCAAGCGAGGCATAGTACGCCTTCCTTGATGCGGCATCGCCTTTGATATTGGCAATAGGATAGTCATTCTGTAACAGTATGAGATTCATGACCAATCGTGCGGTACGCCCGTTGCCATCGATAAAGGGATGAATGGTCGCCAACTGCTCGTGCATTTCGGCCGCCAGAACTACGGGGTGTAAGGTTGTTTTATTTTCATTGTAGAAGATAAAATAGTCTTCCATCAGCTTTGATAGAAGATATGGCTGCGGAGGTAAAAAAGTACTACCCGATATCATAACGGGTACTTTTCTGTAGATCCCTGCATTTTCTTTATCTATACTCCTTAGTACTATGGAGTGTATCTGCTTCAAGTCGTACTCTGTTAACGTAGCACCGCTTTGGGCGAGCTGTTTTATATACTCTATCGCTTCTTTATGATTAATGGCCTCCAGGTGTTCTCTAAGGGGTTTTCCGCTGATGGTCAGTCCTTTCTCAATAATAAGTTGTGTTTCCTGTAGAGTGAGGGTATTGCCTTCTATCCTGTTACTTTCATAAGTATACTCAATAGCTAGTGCCTCCTGAATTCTTACATTATCCAGGTCGCGATGCCGGTCGAGTTCTTCTTTAAGAACATCTATTTCATGAAGTATGTTATTTTCTGACGACATCAGTTCGTGTCAAATTTATTGCTATCCAAAATTATTGAATGATGAGCATAATGTTTACTCTGTTACTTCCCGATACAGAACTTAGAAAAGATATGGTCCAGCATGTCTTCGGTGGTGACGGTGCCGGTTATCTCTCCGAGGTAGTGCAGGCAGCGGCGTATGTCGGGGGCCAGGAGGTCGCCGGGCAGGTTATTGTCCATGCCGTTCTTTATATCGGACAGTGAGCGCAGCATTTCCTCCAGGGCGGCATAGTGGCGGGCATTGGTCACTATGGTACCCTCGTGTTTTACCTTGCCGCCTGCCACATGTGTATACAGCGCATCTTTCAGGCCCTGTATGTTGTCTTTGTCGCGGGCAGATAGGAGTATCACCTCTTCGCCCGTAAGGCGCTGTACCTCTTCGGCAGCACCGGGCGCAGCCTCATCTACCTTGTTGCCTACCAGCAGGTGAGTGATCCCCAGGCGTTGCAGTTCTTCTGTCTGCCGCAGCAGCTCGGTACGCACATAGTCTGATGTGAGCCATTCGGCCACGTCGAAGAGGTATATCACTATATCGGCCTTCTTCATGGCATCGCGGCTGCGGGCTATGCCCTGCTGCTCTATGGCATCGGTGGTATGGGCGCGTATGCCTGCAGTATCTATAAGGCGGAAGACAATGCCGTTTATGTTCAGCAGCTCTTCTATGGTATCGCGGGTAGTCCCTGCTATATCGCTTACAATGGCCCGCTCCTCGTTGAGCAGTGCATTGAGCAGGGTGCTTTTGCCTGCATTGGGCTTACCTGCTATGGCTACACTTACGCCATTCTTTATGGCATTGCCCAGGCTGAAGGAAGCTGCCAGTTGCTGTGCGGCTGCAGTGATGCGCTCTATAAGCGCATAGAACTGTGTGCGGTCTGCGAATTCCACATCTTCCTGGCTGAAGTCGAGCTCGAGCTCTATGAGGGCAGCGAACTGAATGAGCTGTTCGCGCATTGCGGCAAGATCGTGGCTGAAGCCGCCCCGCAGGTTGTGCATGGCCGCCTTGTGCGCGCTGCTGCTGTTGCTGGCTATGAGGTCGGCAACGGCCTCGGCCTGTGTGAGGTCGAGCTTGCCGGCCAGGAATGCCCGCATAGTGAATTCGCCCGCCTGTGCGGGGCGTGCACCTGCGCCAACGCACAGGGTCACTACCTTTTGCAAGATGTATGCCGACCCATGACAGCTTATCTCTGCCACTTCTTCGCCAGTATAGCTGCGCGGCGCACGGTATAGGCTTACCACTACCTCGTCCACGGCCACTTCCGCATCCATAATACGCCCGAAGTGCAATGTGTGTGTAGGCTGGATGGTGAGGTCCTTTCCGTGGAAAATGGAGGCTACTATCTCTATGGCCCTGGTGCCGCTGAGGCGTATGATGCCTATGGCGCCCTCACCGGGCGGTGTGGCTATGGCTACTATGGTATCGGAATTGTGGTACACCGTGCAAAAGTAACGGCTATATATGAGGTGGCAATACGGTGATGCAATAAACAAATGGCATATGCGTTATATGTAAAAACGCACTTTATGAGACCTGTGATAACTGTACTCCTTGCATTGGTAGCAATAACTACTGCATGCAGGAAGCAGAAGGATGATGCCTCTGCGGCGAACAGTGCATCGCAGGTAGCGGCCAAACAGGACCCTACCACGGTAGCGCAGGGAGATATACTGCGGGTGGACACATTCACCGGGAGCTGTTTGCACTACTCCAGGATAGGATGGCCCAGACTGCCGCTGCAGGTATATGTGCAGCGTGCGCGCAAGGGTGGGCTATGCATAACCGCCAGCGATAAGGTGCGCCAGCGTGAGAACGATACGGCAGATACAGAGGTGCGCTTCTGCTCGCTACCAGGAGCAGGGGAGTATATGGCGTACCTGGAATCGAGCCACCCGGTGTATATCTCTATGCGGAACGATAGCCTGTATATGCTATGGTACTGGGTAGACGAGTTCAAGCGCGCGGGTAAACGTATAGAATTCCCCATATCGGATTTTGCCGGGAGGAAAAAATAATAGAGCGGCGTTCGCTATTTTTGGCGCACAACAGAAAGTATGCGCGCCGTTATACAAAGAGTATCTACCGCCAGTGTGACCATAGATGGCCATGTGCACGCACAGATAGGGCATGGCTATATGGTACTGCTGGGCATAGAGACAGGAGATACTACCGATGATGCCGACCGCCTTGCCGCCAAGATAGCTCAACTACGCGTAATGGGTGACGAGAACGGCCTGATGAACAAGGACGTGGTGGAGACCGGCGGCGATATACTGGTGGTGAGCCAGTTCACCCTGCATGCATCTTACAAAAAGGGCAACAGGCCTTCCTTCATTCGCGCCGCCCGGCCCGAACAGGCAATACCGCTTTACGAATATTTCAACACGATACTTTCCGGCAGAACAGGCAGGCCCATAGCCACAGGTGTCTTTGGTGCCGATATGAAAGTGGCCCTTGTGAACGATGGCCCGGTGACCATAGTGATGGACACAAAGAACATGGAATAGAAAAAATGTGCGCTACCATGCGCATATTGTAGCATAACTTCCTCATATGCTTGCAACCGCACCTCATCTTTCTCCCGGCAGGTTCTGTTATTACACTCCTTCCTGTAGTTTTTAACATTTTTATTAACGTAGAGTTATACTTATAAGGCGATAAGTGTACTATGCATTTCTTACTGATAGTTAATGCTTTCCTGCATGCTCATCTTTGTGCATTTAAATATGTGGCTAATGGGTGGATGTGTTCTTATTAATTCATAATTCATTTTTTAACAGTGTATAGCAATTATTGGCCTGAAATTTTCGGTGTAAAAAAGTAAGGCATGGTGTGCATAGCCGACACACCTGCCCTGCAAAGTAAATAGCCCGGAAAAGCAGTTTACTGATCATTACCCCTTGTGAAAGAAAGTACCGGTGAAAATGAAAGAGTAATAACCAGTAAAACAAACTAATGCTATGAAAGGCACTTTGCTTCGCTATGTAAGGAACCAGATCTCTTTTTTTTATTCCTTCTCCCTCTTATTGCTTTCTGCCATCACTGCTACTGCGCAGGTAACGGGCACGCGTACCATAGGTGTAGAATATCCTACACTGGCCAGCGCCATCACCGACCTGAACACGATGGGTATAGCAGGCGCGGTGACCATAAATGTGCCTGCGGGTCATACCGAGGTAGCCCCTGCAGGTGGTTATGTGCTGGGCAGCGCTGTGCTGAACGCTTCTATATCGGCCACGGCAACGCTTACCATACAGAAGAGCGGTACGGGTGCCAATCCGCTGCTGACGGCGCCTGTGGGTACATCTACATCTGCCGATGGTATCTTCATCATAGCAGGTACCGACAGAGTGACCATAAGCGGTATAGACCTTACAGAGTCTGCAGCCAATACTACAGCCACTACGCGTATGGAGTGGGGATATGCCCTGGTGAAACGCCAGAACACAGCCCCATTCGATGGGTGCCAGTTCGTGACGATACAGGGATGCACCATAACCCTGAACCGGCTGAACACCCCTACAGTGGGTATTTACGCAGGCAACCATATCGCCACATCTACCACGGCACTTTCTATAACCGCTACAAGTGATGCGATGAACGATTGTGCGTTTTACAGCAATACCATACAGAACACCGTTACAGGTATATCGCTGCGCGGCTATGCCGGCGCGGCCAGCCCCTACAGCCTGTACGACCAGAACAATAAAGTGGGCGGCACTACCGCGATAAGCGGTAATACCATACAGAACTATGCAGGCGCTACATCGGGCTCGGGCATAAACCTGCAGTACCAGAACAACCCCGCCGTTGCCTACAACAATATAAATAATATAGCCGGTGGTGGTATGGCCAGCACGGTGACACTATATGGTGTGTATGTGCAGAACGGCACCAATGTATCGGCCGGTATTACGAACAATACCATACTGCTTACACAGGGATCGACCGGCAGCGCCAGCTATGATGTGCATGTGAACTGCTCGGGCACCGGTACTATAAATGTGAACAACAATGTATTATCGGCAGCGGGTGGCTCATCGGGTTCTATGTACATGATATACTTTGGTGGGGCCAATACATATGTCAGTACCGACCAGAACACTTTTTACAACATCAATGTGGGTACGACCGGTACATTGGCATTCGTATATCACAATACGGCCACGTCGCCGGAATATATAACCTGCAACAACAACCGTACAGGTGGCCCCGCCGTGCCGTATGTGAACAAAACCGGTGCAGGTGGCAGTGTATATGGTTACTACAACAATTCAGGATCTACCAGTGGCTATGCCATTCTTAACGATAATGACCTTTCCAACATCATAATGGCGGGTTCGCCTACATTCTATGGCCTCAGCGAGACGAACGGTGGCAGCGGCCAGTACAAGTTGATGAACAATAATACCATTTCTAACATCTCTGCAGCAGGCGGCAGCTTGTATGCATTGCGTATGGGATGGGCGGCATCGGCATCATTCACCAACAATACCGTCACGAATATAGATGCGGGATCGGGCAGCGCCTATGGCCTGTATGTGGTGTCGGGCACTACCGATACGTTGCAGGCCAACAGGGTACGCAACCTTATCTCTGCAGGCGGCAATGTATATGGTATATATGTGAATGGCGGTACCACTGTGAACGTGGTAGGCGATACCATAAATGCACTCTCCACATCGGCCACTACAGGGCAGGCCAACGGTATCTACCAGGCCGGTGGTACTACTGTGAACATTGGCCATAACAAGATGTACGATATAGAGGCCATAGGTACGGGAGGCATAGCCAGGGGTATATACCTGGGCACCAATACCACCATGGTGTACAACAACTATATAGGCGATATACGCACACCGGCATATACGGGTGCAGGCGGTACGCAGCTATCGGGTATCTACATCAATGGCGGTACGGCGCACGACATCTATTACAATACCGTATACCTGAGCGGCGGCAGCACGGGTGCCGACTTCGGTTCGTCGGGTATATACAGCAGTACCTCGCCTACGGTGACGCTGCGCAACAATATCTTTGCCAACTTATGTACGCCCGCAGGTACGGGGCAGACGGTAGCCTATCGCAGAGGAAGCACCACACTTACATCATATGGCAGCGCCTCTAACAATAACTTGTTCTATGCCGGTGTTCCCGGCCCGGCGAACGTGATATTCCATGATGGTACCGCTGCGTATGAGACCATTGGCGACTTCAAGACCCTGGTAGCGCCAAGGGATGTGAACTCGGTATCGGAGAACCCGCCATTCATTAGTACTACAGGCGCTTCTGCTACCTTCCTGCATATAAGCCCTTCGATGCCTACGCAAATAGAGGGTGGGGCAGCGAACATAACGGGCATAACTACCGACTGGGATGGCAACATACGCGCGGGCAACCCGGGATATGCAGGCTCTGGTACAGCGCCTGATATAGGCGCAGATGAGGGGGCATACATGCCCACCGACCTTTCTGCACCGGCCATAGTATATACCGACCTTACCAATACCTGCGCCACTGGCGACAGAACACTGACCGCCACCATTACCGATGCCAGCGGTATACCCACAACAGGTACGCTGGTGCCAAGGATATATTTCAGGAAGAACGCCGGCCCGTGGTCTTCTGCGGCAGGTGTGCTCACATCGGGTACGGCTACCGGCAGCAACTGGAGCTTTACTATATCTACCGCAGCTATGGGCGGCCTTACCATCGCTGATACCGTGAAATACTTCGTGATAGCGCAGGATATAGCGCCCGCGGTGAACATAGGTTCCAACCCGTTCTCGGGGCTTGTGGCCACGAATGTGAACACCATTACCACATACCCTGCCGCGCCTAACAGCTACATGATATTGCCTACGCTATCGGGCACATACAATGTGGGTGTGGGTATGGTATATGCTACCATTACCGATGCAGTGGCCGCTTATAATTCGTCCTGCATTTCAGGCGCTGTTACTTTTCAGTTGATGGATGCCACATATCCTTCGGAGACATTCCCCATAACTATCCACCATAATATCAGCGCCAGCGCTGCCAATACCCTTACCATAAGGCCTGCCACAGGCGTGTCGCCAACTGTGACAGGCGCTGCTACGGCCATCTTCCTGCTGAATGGTGCGGACCATGTGACCATAGACGGCTCGAATGCGCCGGTGACGAACAGTGTTTGCCCTCCGGTGGCCTCTAGCCGCAATTTGACCATAGCCAACACCAGCACCAGTACATCGAGCGCAGTAGTATGGCTGCAGACATCTGCAGATGGGGATTCGGCCACCAATAACATCATTCGCAACTGTAACATAACGGGTAATGCCCCCAACCAGACACTTGCAGGTATAGGGTCGGGTAGCGCTACTATATCGAACAGCAGCACGGGTACGGGCAACCATAACAACCATTATGAGAACAACAATATCTCGCGCGTGCAGATAGGCATCTACTCGCAGGGCAGGAGCGCAGCGCTGAAGAACAATGGTACCATCATCAACCAGAACGTGATGACGACCCCATCGCCTAATGGCATTGGCAGGTATGGCATACTGACGGGCTATGAGAACAATATAACGGTATCGGGCAACAGCATAGGAAAGGTATTGTATACGGGTACGGGCGATGTGAGCGCCATAAGTATGGGCATCACATTCGCTTCGCTGGGCAATAGTGTGACCACGGGCAATGAGGTGACGAACGCAACGATAACCTATAACACCATAGACAGTTTCATTGCCGACAATGCATGGTCTGATGCCGGTATAGCCGTAGCAGGCGCAGCAAGCGGCACCACTACCATAGCCAATAATATGATAAGCCGTGTGCTGGGCCATGGTACGGGTGGTGATATCACTGCGGGTATATTCGTAGGTGGTGTAGCTGGCTCTGTTGTCAATGTGTACTACAATACCGTGAGCCTGTCGGGTACGCTTACAGGCGCTACCTATCCATCGTTCGCTATATGCATTACAGGTAGCGATCCTGCGGTGAATATCCGTGATAATATCTTTGTCAATACCTCGTCTAACGGCTCTTCGTTCTCGCCCTATGCCATAGGGATAGCGGGGTCTGCTTTTACGAACCTTGCCTCTAATAACAATAATTTCTTCAGCTCGGGCAGCGCGCTTGCGGCCACAGGGTCGCTTTCTGGCACCGGGGCATTGGCCACACTGGCAGACTGGCAGACCACCACGGGCGAGGATGCAGCATCGAAGAACATCTTACCGGCATTCATATCGGCAGGTGATATGCACCTGCAACCCATAGTGGCGAATGCACCGCTGCACAACACTGGTGCGGTATTGCCGGTAACTACCGACCATGATTGCGAGAGCAGGAGTGCAACGCCCGATATAGGCGCTGATGAATTTGTGATACCACTGTGCAGTGGCGCTGTAGCAGGTACTGTCACTCCGGCCACGGCTACTTTTTGTGGAGTGGGTACTACTACCATCACAGCCACGGGTTACTCTACTACCCTCGGTATCGCCTATCAATGGCTATCGTCTGCAGATGGTACCTCATGGACCACGATAGCAGGCGCCACAGGCACAACTTATGTAATAAGCCCTGCCATTACCGATACTACTTATTACAGGTTCAGGGCGACATGTACTGTATCGGGTGTATCTGATTCTGCAAGCACTACCGTGATAGTGAACCCACTGCCTGCCATAACAGTAACGCCTGATGGCGGCGGCTATTGCAGCGGTACCTACAGCAGCGTTACCATGACAGCCTCAGGTGCAACCAGCTACACATGGGCTCCGGGTACTGGCCTGTCGGGAGTGACCGGGGCTACCGTTGTGGCAAGTCCTGCATCTACTAC
Source organism: Nemorincola caseinilytica (assembly GCF_039540515.1). Classification (NCBI taxonomy): domain Bacteria; kingdom Pseudomonadati; phylum Bacteroidota; class Chitinophagia; order Chitinophagales; family Chitinophagaceae; genus Nemorincola; species Nemorincola caseinilytica. The sequence goes on from NZ_BAABFA010000011.1 coordinate 272,888, forward strand.
AGCATATACGGTAACAGGTACCGATGCCGCAGGCTGTACCAATACACATGTTTCCACAGTTACAGTAACAGCTACACCGCCTGCCGTGGTGGTAACCCCCGCTGCCGATACCATTTGTGCCGGAACGGGTGTGGCGCTTACCGGCAGCTCTATGTTGCCGGATACGGCCTTCCTGGAGAATTTCAATTCCGGCATTGGTGCATGGGTGGTAGAGAATACAGGTACATCATCGCCTGCGCTGACGCAATGGACCAGCAGAGCGGATGGCTATATGTATGGCACTACCACCTTCCACAGTCCCGATGCTACGGCCTTTGTAATGACCAACTCTGATGCGGGTGGCAGCGGCATGACCACACGCACCAGCCTTACATCGCCTGCCTTCTCACTGGCGGGGTATACCAGCGCCACGCTGAACTTCCGCCATTACTACCGCTACATTGCAAGCGATGTGTTCGCAAGGGTAGAGATATCGACAGATGGCGGCGCAACGTGGGCCACGGTACGCGACTACAGGACAGCAGCGGCGACCGTAGGCGGCGCAGCCTCGTTCGGCACAGCTACGCTGGATGTGACGCCATATGCAGGCGCTGCCAATTGCAAGATACGGTTCAACTATAGCGCGGGCTATGGATGGTACTGGGCCGTAGATGCAGTGTCCGTGACAGGTACGGGCAGCTATACCAATATCACATGGTCGCCCATGACGGGGCTGTATACAGATGCGAGCCTTGAGGCCATCTATACCGGTGGCCCTGCAACTACCGTATATGCATCGCCCGCTCCGGGTGTTACCATCTACACCGCTACGGCTACCAATGGAGCCTGTACCAATACGGGCACTACTACCATCACTGTATTGCCACAGCCTGTGCCATTCGTAGTGACAGGTGGCGGCTCTTACTGTACAGGTGGTACGGGCGTTGCCATAGGGCTTAGTGGCTCTGCGATGGGGGTAAATTATCAGTTGTATAACGGAGCAACTGCTGTAGGTAGCCCTGTGCCCGGTACAGGCGCAGCATTGAGCTTCGGTCTGCAGACGGCCGCAGGCACTTATTCTGTGCTGGCTACCAATATGTCCACATCTTGTACCAGCGGCATGACGGGTAGTGCCAGCATTATAGTAGCACCATTGCCAGTAGCGTATGATGTGACCGGCAGTGGCAGTTTCTGCGCAGACGATAGCGGTCTGCATGTAGGTCTCAGTGGTTCCGATACTGGTGTTCTCTACCAGCTTTATAATGGTGCTACTGCAATAGGAGGCCCCATTGCGGGTACAGGCGCTGCGCTTGACCTTGGAGTGCAAACGGCGGCCGGTACTTATACCGTACGCGCCACAAGCGCAGGTACTAGCTGTACCAATACCATGAGCGGCACTGCTACTATAGTAGTGGATCCTTTGCCTGCTGCATATACTATGACGGTGACAGGTGGCGGTAGCTATTGCGCGGGCGATACTGGTGTGCATATAGGTCTTAGTGGCTCACAAGTAGGCGTGTCTTACCAGTTGTACCTCGGCTCATCACCATCGGGCGGAGCTGTGATGGGTACAGGCGCTCCGTTGGATCTGGGTCTGGTCTCTGCCGTAGGTACCTACTCGGTATACGCTACGAATACAGCAACATCTTGCAGTGCCGCAATGACCGGTTCCATACCTGTGTTCATCAACCCGCTGCCTTCTGCATATGCAGTAACAGGCGGTGGTAGCCTTTGCGCAGGTGATACAGGCGTACATATAGGTCTTAGCGGGTCTGAGACAGCCATTACTTATCAACTGATGCTGGGCGGTGTGCCTGTAGGCAGCCCTGTTGCCGGTACCGGAACATTCATCGACTTTGGTGCGGTAACAGTGGGCGGTACATACTCTGTTATAGCCACTACAGGTGCATCTTGCAGTACCACCATGACAGGCAGTGCCACAGTAGTGGTGAACGCTGCTCCGGTAGTGTATACGTTAACGGGTGGCGGTGCATATTGTGTGGGTAGTTCCGGCGCATCTATCGGCCTCAGCAACTCAGAGGTAGGGGTGTCTTACCAGCTATACAATGGCGGTACACCCGTAGGGTCGCCGGTTACGGGTACGGGTGCGCCGCTTGGTCTTGGTACGCATAGTGCGCCCGGCACATACAGTATATCGGCCACCAATGTCTCTACAGGTTGCAGCAGCGCCATGTCAGGTACTACTAGCGTATTCGCTGCTCCTTTGCCTGCCACATTCGCTGTTACGGGTGGTGGTGCATACTGTATGGGTGGCAGTGGGGTAGTGGTAGGCCTTGCAGGTTCCGAGACCGGTGTGAACTACCAATTGTATATAGGCACTACTGCAATGGGCGGACCGGTAGCGGGCACAGGTGGGGCCATACCCTTTGGTCTGCAGACCGTAGCAGGTACATATACCGCTGTAGCCACTAACGCATCTACAGGTTGTACGTCTGCCATGACGGGTAGCGCTACTGTAAGCGAGATACCGCCACCTACTACATATATAGTGACCGGCGGCGGCGCCTACTGTGCCGGTGGTGCAGGGGTAGATGTGGGGCTTAATAGTTCCGATCCCGGTGTGTCTTACCAATTATACCATGGCGGCACAGCCATAGGTGGTCCTGTTATGGGTACGGGTGCGCCCCTCAGCTTTGGCCTGCAAACGCTGGCGGGTACTTATACGGTGCTGGCTATAAGCGGCACTACATCTTGTACCGCTGTCATGATGGGTACTGCTACCGTATTCATAAACCCGACAGTACCCCCAACGGTGAGTATTACCACGGGCGCTACAGGGCCTGTATGTGTGGGTACTACGGTAACATTTACCGCAGTGCCTGTGAATGGCGGTTATAGTCCTGCCTACCAGTGGTATGTGAACGGCATAGCTGCGGGTACGGGTATTGCCTATAGCTATGTACCTGCCAATGGCGATATAGTGCGGGTAGTGATAACCAGCAGCTCTTGCGCTGTGCCTGATACAGGTAGTGCCGCTATTACGATGTCTGTGACCAGTGGTCTTACGCCATCTGTAAGTATAGCCGCATCGCCGGGCCTTACCGTATGCGAGGGCAGCAATGTCACTCTGTCGGCAGTGCCGGTGAATGGCGGTGCTGCACCTGCATATCTATGGACAAAGAACGGCATCAATGTAGCTACGGGCCCTACCTATACCTATGTGCCCGACAGTGGCGATGTAGTGCGTGTAACACTCTATAGCTCTCACCCATGCCGCACGGCAGATAGTGTGGTGAGCAGCGATGCTACTATAGCCGTAGTGCCATTGGTATCGCCATCGGTAACGCTTACAGCCAGCCCGGGTACCACCATCAGCCCGGGCCAAACGGTGACCCTTACTGCTACGGCCGCAGGTGCGGGTCCTGCGCCTGTATACCAGTGGAGCCTCAATTCCGTTCCCATGCCGGGTGCTACAACAAATACACTTGTAAGAAGCTCGTTCGTGAATGGCGACCTGGTGACCGTGCGTGTTACCAGCAGTGGCTCTTGCGCGGGTCTTATAGCTGCACGCTCTGTTACCATCACCGTAGGTGTGGGTGTAAATAATACGGTAAGCGGTAAAATGGATCTGAGGTTGATGCCGAACCCCAACAGAGGTACGTTCAGCATAAGGGGTACTGCCAATAATGGGCTGAGCAACGAAGCTACTGTAGAGGTAGTGGACATACTGGGACAGGTAGTGTACAAGGGCAGCGCGGACATACGCGACGGACAGGTGGATAAACAGATAGTACTGGACAATTCGCTGGCCAATGGTATGTACCTGCTCAGGTTCGCGCTGGGTGGCGAAACGACCACCTTCCATTTCACATTGGAACGCTAGTGACGAATAGCATTTTGCATGACGAGGGGCGCCGGGGATGGCGCCTCTCGTTCATATAGCCTTGTACATCGTCCATAATTCATCATTCATAATTCATCATTCATAATTACTATCCCCTACTTTTGCTACATGAGATTATATTCTGTAAATGCCGGTCATTTCAAGCTGGATGGTGGTGCCATGCATGGCGTGGTACCTAAGTCTATGTGGAGCAAAGCCAACCCTGCCGATGAGAACAATATGTGCTCATGGGCCATGCGCTGCCTGCTGATAGAACATGGGCTGCGCCGCATACTCATAGACAATGGTATGGGCAATAAGCAGGATGCCAAGTTCTTTGGTCACTATTACCTGCATGGCGATGATACGCTGGATAAAAGCCTTGCGCAGCATGGCTTCACCCGCAACGATATCACAGATGTATTTCTCACACACCTGCATTTCGACCATTGCGGCGGCTCTATAGAGCGCGATGGCGATAAGCTGGTACCTGCCTTCCGCAATGCTACCTACTGGAGCAACAAGGTGCATTGGGGGTCTGCAGTGAACCCGAATGAGCGCGAAAAGGCATCGTTCCTGAAAGAGAACATACTGCCTATACAGGAGAGCGGGCAGCTAAAATTCGTAGAGATGGAGGACAATACCGAGTGGATGCCGGATATACGCATACGCTTTGTGAAAGGCCATACCGATGCCATGATGCTGCCGCAGATACGCTGCAACGACCGTACACTGCTATATTGCGCCGACCTGCTGCCAAGTGCCGCTCATATATCGCTGCCATGGGTGATGGCGTACGATATGCGCCCGCTGGATACACTGGCCGAAAAGAAAAAGATATTCAACGAGGCCGTGGCGGGCGACTGGCTGCTGTTCTTCGAGCATGACCCTGTGAACGAATGCTGCTCGCTGCAGCAGACAGACCGTGGTGTGCGCGTGAAAGATGTGATGACCCTTGAGGCATCGGGTATCAATATAGTGAAGTAGGCAGCTTACTCATCGTACTGCACATATACGGGGTTGGCATCCATGGTCTCGCCGCGATACAGCATATGTATCTCATCGAAGTACAGCTTTACGCCGGGGCCGTCGGTCGCTCTTATGAGGCTCTTTATAGAGTCGGTAAGGTCGCCGCCCTGTATATAGAAGGGGCCATAGAAGGGACGTCCCGGCGCTATCATAGAGAATTTATATTCCGTCACCCTGCAGTTGTTCAGGTCGGCAGTGAGCATGGGTAGCTTCAGCACATTGTTGCGGGTAGTAAGTGTAGGTACGGGCTTGCCGTTCTTTACCTCGGGCGGGTGTATACGCCCCAGGCTTATGACAGGTATGCGCATCTTCAGGTCCTCCTGTGCGTTGCCGCTATAGGACAAGGCTAGCAGCAGGGCTATAGCCCCCAATATCCATGCAGTGGTCTTATGCATCATTTGCCGGGTGCAGGGTCTGTATTATAGGTGTACTTCAGCGCAGGCGATGTGGCATCTGTCTCGTGGCAGTTCAGGTGAATGTCCTGTACATGCAGGGTTATGTTCTTCTTATCCTTCCAGCGTTCTATGGCCGCACGCTGTGTTTCGTTCATGGTATTGCCTACACAGTGCATGGGCCCGTAGAAGGTGCCGTCGGGAATGCTCATGGATATGGAGAAGAGCGATACTTTGCAGCCCGGCGAATCGGTGGTGAGCAGGGGATTGGCCATTATCATGTCATAGCTGGTGGCGTAAGCAGGTATATTGGCTATCCATACCCGTGGTGGCGGTAATACATTAGCCTCTGCATCCTTTTTGCTTTTTTTCTTCTGTGCGCTCACTGCCAGCGCGGGCAGCGACAAGATGGCCAGCAGAAATATCCTTTGTATCATATGGCAATATACATAAAGGTAGAGAATGTGCCTTGATGGCGGTATTCATGCCGGGGATATTGGCAGGCATTTAACACATGCCCCGCTTGATGTAGCATGTAGGCCATGTTTCTTTTTCGGTGGGTATAGTGTTATGCCGAGCGGCGGTATTTATTGCGGTATTCTACCGGCGAGAGCCCCGTCACTTTTCTGAATATGGAGCGGAATGCCTTGGGGTCGGTATAGCCCACCGAGTACATTACCTCGTTTATATTGTCCCTCCTCGTCTCGAAGCTCTTCTTGGCAGCCTCCATCTTCACACGCTGTATATATTCTGCTACAGTATTGGTAGTAGCCGCCTTGAAGCGGCGTTCCAGGCTGCGCCTGCCTGTGGCCAGCATATCGGCCAGTTGCTCTACACTTATACGGTCCATATAGTGCTGCTCTATGTACTCCTGTGCCTTGCGTATGGTCTCGTCCTTATGCGTCTTCTGCGACTTGAAGATGATGAATGGCGACTGGCTGTTGCGCATGGTCTCTATCACAAAGTACTTCGATGCCAGTATGGCCATCTCGCGGTCGGTATGTTTCTCTACCAGGTACAGCAGCAGGTTCCAGTAAGAGTTGGCGCCGCCGCTGGAATACAGGCGGTTCTGCTCGGTGATTATCTTATCATCCACCAGTTGCACCTCGGGGAACATCTCCCTGAACAGGTCGGCATAGAGCCAGTGGGTAGAGCAGGCCTTGCCATCCATCAGCCCGGTCGCCGCCAGCAGAAAGGCACCTATGCACAGGCTGGCCACCTCGGCCCCGCCATGGTACTGGTCCACTATCCATGGCAGCAACTCCTCGTTCACGTCCAGTGCCGCATCCACATCGCCGCTTATGGCGGGTACTATCACCAGGTCGGTCTTTTTCACGTCTTTTACCAGCACATCGGGACGTATGGTGAACAGCCCATCATTGAGCGAAACCTCGCGCGCAAGGCCTACAAGCTGCACATGGAAGAGCGGCTCTTTACCCGCATTGACAAGGAAACCATTCACCGCAGTGAACATATACCTGGGGTCTACTATGGCCGCAGGCACCGCAGTATAAGGAACGAGTATGGAGATGTGTACCATAATGTCAAATTTAAATAAAAAGTGTCGGAATAAGCCTTGCAAATGTCGTTGTGTCACCCTATACCTCGTATGCCCAAGACCTAATTTTGTGGATATCTCTTTCGCCTATAAAGAGGTATGCCGGGAGAGTTATATTTTCTTTGACCCACGAAATATTCATTCATCTATAAAAACAAACAACATGGCACAATTAAGTCCTTATCTCACATTCAATGGCAATTGTATGGAGGCTTTCGAATTCTACAGGTCGGTATTCGGTGGCGAATTCTCCGCTATCATGAAGAATAGCGACATACCTGAGGGTGTACCCTCCATGCCCGGCACCGATCCTGAAAAACTGCTGCACATATCGCTACCCATAAGCGCCGAGACAGTGCTGATGGGCTGCGACATGCCTGCCGCTTATGGCCAGGCAGTGTTCGGTACCAATTTCGCCATATCTATCAACACTGCAGGCGAGGAAGAGACCACAAAGCTGTTCAATGGCCTGTCGGCCGGGGGCAAGATAACCATGCCCCTGGGCGATACCTTCTGGGGTGCGTTCTTCGGTATGTTCATAGATAAGTTCGGCATACACTGGATGGTGAGCTACAACAAGAACCCGCAAAAATGATACTGCGAAAAATGATAGAGGTATTCAGAACGAACGTAAGCAGCGAGGAGCAGGCAAGAATGCTGGGCTCCTTGCTTGCCGAACGTTTCGGGCTATCCCGCATCAGCTTCGACCTGGAGGACCATGAGCGCGTACTGCGCGTGGAAGGCCCTGCCGTATACCATGAAAAGGTGAGCGACCTGCTGTACGAGCATGGGTATGAGTGCAGTGTGATGGAGTAAAGTGATGCTTACATACCCTTCTGCAGCAGCACATTGGCAGTAGCCACTATGCCCTCTTCGCGGCCTATGAAACTAAGCTGCTCGGTAGTGGTGGCCTTTATAGATACATCGTCCACTTCCAGGCCCAGTATGCCTGCTATGGTAGTGCGCATGCTGTCCACATATTTCCTGATCTTCGGGGCCTGCAGCAGTACCGTACTGTCTATGTTCACCAGCTTGTAGCCTTTGCTGTTCACCAGCTCATAGGTCTTTTGCAGCAGTATCTTGCTATCTATGCCCTTGTATGCCGCATCGGTATCGGGGAAGTGCTGGCCTATATCGCCCAGGCTCAGGGCGCCCAGCATGGCATCGCATATGGCATGCAGCAGCACATCGGCATCAGAGTGTCCCAGTGCGCCCTTTGTGTGCGGTATCAGCACACCACCCAGCCAGAATTCGCGGCCCTCTACCAGCTTATGAAAATCTATTCCCTGCCCTATGCGATACATATGCGTGTCTATTGTTTGGTTATCTCTATGGTGGTCTCGTATGTGTCCGATATGTTCATTACCGCCTCGTACCGGCCCCTGGGCAGCTCTGCGGGTAAATTGATGGGCAATGTGTTGTCGCCCTCCTGTTTCATCCTTTTGTTGATTATGCCCACTTCCTTGCCTGCCTGGTCATATATCCTTACGGTCACATTCTGGCTGTCCACCAGCTCGTACAGGAGCTTTATCTTCTCCTTTACGGGCATGGGGTATACCAGGCGCTGCTTCTTTTTGTCTGCCATATCCAGTATGCCCAGGTCGGCATCCTGCAAAAAGGTGGTCAGGTTCACTATGGTCTCAATGGCGCCGGGTGTTATGGTCTCGCTCACGCAGTATACCCTGCCATCCAGCGGAGATGTGACGATGCTCTGCCCCGCAGAGAATGCCCCCTTCCGCACCAATGGCGCCTTTATACCGGCCTTGCTGCCATAGCCCCATATGCTGTCCACTTTTCCTTCGTTAGACAGGCGCAGCAATACCTGGCGGCTACCGTCCAGCTCTCCGGTCATTGCTCCCGCTCCCGATAGCACTATGCCACCCTCATCGGGCAGCAGGGCCATATCATCGGCACGGTCGTTACCCGTTACGCTCAGCCGCAGCATCCCGCCGTTGCCAAATGCCGTATCGGCCTTGCCATCCCAGGTATACCTCGCTACAAATAGTTCCTGCCCCTGTCCCTTGGCAGCATAGGTGCCTGCTACCAGCAACTTGTCGCCGGGCAGAGCTATTATCTTCTTTGGCAGTATATAGGCGCCTGTCCCCGGTGTTACCGTAAGCATTGCATCTTTGCCATAGCTCTGGTCTCGGCCGCCATCTGTATTGTAGCGAATGAGTATCATTTCGCCGCCATCATCTATAGCATGGTAGCCACATACCACTATTTTGCCATCCCATTGCGTTACCGCGCCTATGGCCTTGCTGCCGGCGGGCATATCGCTGTCCACACGCACACCATTGCTGCCAAAGCTATTGTCGCGCGCGCCATTGTACATGTGCTTCGAGAGGAAGAACCGCGACTCGCCGCTTGCATAGTAGGTGCCGGCGGCCATCATCCTCTCATCGCGCAGCTGGCAGAGGGCATTCACCTCTGCCGAGTCGCCCACTACGGTCTGTACCGGCCCTTCGAATTCCGCATCCGGGTCACCGTTCTTCGTCAGGCGCACTATAGTGGCCATCTTCTTGCCATCCCGGCTGCAGTGGCCCGCTATCAGTACCCGGTTCCATTTGTCCAATTCTGCAGTGCGTGTGCGGCATTTTGCTGCACCCGAATACAGTGTTTTGGATGTTCTGATGCCATTGTACACATCGTCCTTATCGCCATCGGCAAATAACCGCTCTGAATAAAAGCCACCACCACTGGCAGTGAAGAATATGAGCCTGCTATCGGGCTGGCGCAATACGCGGGCCACACTTGCGGTGTCCTGCATGCGCAGCACGGCAGGTGCCTGCTGGCCATATGCGGTGGCAGCGAATAAGGAGAGCACAAAGCCTCTCCCCAGGCCCTGCCGGCAGGCAGGCAGGCCTCTACAAAGGAGAGGGAGGTGATATGTGAGTGCTGTGATATATTTTTTTATGTGTGTCAAATGTTGAGGCCGTATTTATTTGCTGTATCGATAGCTTCCTCATATCCTGCATCGGCATGGCGTATCACGCCCATGGCGGGGTCGTTGTGCAGTACGCGGCGCAGGCGCTCTTCGGCATCCTGTGTACCATCGGCCACTATCACCATGCCCGCATGCAGGCTGTAGCCCATGCCCACACCACCACCATGGTGAAATGACACCCAACTGGCGCCACCCGCTGTATTTATGAGTGCGTTCAGTATGGGCCAGTCGGCTACGGCATCGCTGCCGTCCTTCATGGCCTCGGTCTCCCTGTTGGGCGATGCCACCGAACCTGTGTCCAGGTGGTCGCGGCCTATCACTATCGGGGCCTTTACCTTGCCGGTACGCACCAGTTCGTTGAAGAGCAGGCCGGCCTTTTCCCTGTCGCCCATGCCCAGCCAGCATATGCGTGCGGGCAGGCCCTGGAAGGCTATGCGCTCGCGTGCCATATGCAGCCAGCGGTGCAGGCCTTTATTGTCGGGGAAAAGTTCCATCAGTGCCTTGTCGGTGGTATATATATCCTCGGGGTCGCCGCTCAGTGCCACCCAGCGGAAGGGTCCCTTACCCTCGCAGAACAGGGGGCGTATATAGGCAGGCACAAAGCCCGGGAAATCGAATGCGTTCGTCACGCCGCGCTTATCGTGTGCCTGGCCGCGCAGGTTATTGCCGTAGTCGAAGGTGATGGCGCCACGCTGCTGCAGTTCCAGCATCTGGCGTACATGCTTTGCCATGGTATCCAGCGACCGGCTTTCGTATTCTTTGGGGTCGGCCTCGCGCAGGGTATTGGCCTCGGCCACGCTCAGCCCCTCGGGGAAGTAGCCTATCAGTGCATCGTGTGCCGATGTCTGGTCGGTAAGCGTATCGGGAGTGATGTTGCGGTCTATGAGGCGCTGCAGCAGGTCTACCACATTGCAGCATACCCCTATCGATACACGTTCGCCATTTGCTTTTGCTTCCAGCGACCGGTCTATAGCTTTATCTATATCGCTGGTCCATTCGTCCAGGTAGCGGGTCTCTATGCGTTTCAGTATGCGCCATTCCTCCATTTCGGCAGCCAGGCATACGCCCTCGTTCATGGTGATGGCCAGTGGCTGTGCGCCACCCATGCCACCCAGCCCGGCGGTCACGTTCAGCGTGCCTTTCAGGGTGCCGCCATAGTGTTTGTCGGCCAGGCTCAGGTAGGTCTCGTAGGTACCCTGTACTATGCCCTGCGATCCTATATATATCCAGCTACCGGCTGTCATCTGGCCATACATCATCAGGCCCTTGGCCTCCAGCTCGCGAAAGTGTTCCCAGTTGGCCCACTTGCCCACCAGGTTGCTGTTGGCTATGAGCACACGCGGCGCATGCTTGTGCGACCGCAGCACGCCTACAGGCTTGCCGCTCTGCACCATCAGGGTCTGGTCCTCTTCCAGGTCGCGCAGGCAGGCCAGTATCTTGTCAAAGCTCTCCCAGTTGCGGGCCGCCTTGCCTATGCCGCCATATACCACCAGGTCCTCGGGACGCTCAGCCACTTCGGGGTCCAGGTTGTTCTGTATCATTCTGTAGGCGGCCTCTGTCACCCAGTTCTTGCAGGTGAGCTCTGCGCCGCGCGGGGCCCTTATAACACGATGCTGCGTATTCATATATGTATATAGCTATTTATTTTTACCGAGTGCCAAAATTAGCCATTATTCGGCAGGTGAACATGGTATTTTCACTATCCCCGGCATGTGGACATAGAACGCTTTTTGCCATTGCATCCCCATATATCAGGGAAACTCATTAGATCGCTCTTTACATTTATCGGTATCAAGAGATATATTATTGTATATACTTTTGCGCTCCCATTTTTGTATATTACATATCAATGACATCCGGCACTTCCGACCCCATACAGAACATAGTAGACATTCTATTGCATGTAGGCGAAAGAATAGTAGAAGTATCGCGCGGGCAGGTAATGACCCGTATTTGGGACCGTGAAGGTTCTCCACTGGCCGCATACCGCAGCTATTACGAAGGCAAGCGCCTGGATGAAGTGCGCAACGACAGTACCATAGCGCAGTGCAGGAGCAGTGTGGAAGAGGCATTTGCCACCGGCCGCAACAGCTATACCGAATACATATCGTACAGCAATGACAACAATAAGGTAGTAGCCTACTCGCTGCGGGTACTGGCCTGCCACCCCGATAAGGAGAACTATGTCTTCCTGGTAATAGACAATATAAGCACAGGCAAGGAGAACCTGCTGATAGAAGATAAATGGAAAATGGCCCTCGATGCCTCTGACCAGGGCGTATGGGATGCCAACATGGCCGCCCGCACTATCTTTTTCTCCGAAAAATGGGAACGGCTGTTCGGCTATAGCGCCAAAGAGATAGTGGACCTGGACGAGTGGGCCGCACTGATATATCCCGACGATGTGACGGTGGCCCAGCAGCGCGTGCAGGACTACCTGGACGGCAAAACACCTATATATAGTGCCGAGGTGCGCTACCGCTGCAAGGATGGCTCTTACAAATGGATACTGAGCCGTGGCGTGGTCGTAGACCGCAGGGCAGATGGTGTACCTGTAAGGTTCATAGGTACACATACCGACATAAGCGAGCAGAAGGAGGTGGAGGAAGAACTGAGGCATACGAAGGAGACCTTTGCCAATTCGTTCAACTACTCAGGCATACCCAAGGCCATCATAGCGCCGGGCGGTACATGGGTAGAGGTGAACGATGCCCTGTGCAAAGTGACGGGCTATACCCGCGAAGACCTGGAACTGCTTGACTACCGGGATATTACCTTCCCCGACGATGTGGATATAGATGTGCCCTACATACAGCAGTTGGTAACACGCGAGATACCATCGTATACGCTGGAGAAAAGGTTCGTTACCAAGACGCGTAATGTACTTACTACTATAGTGAACGTATCGCTGGTGTGGAACAAGGACGATACCCCGAAGTATTTTGTCTGCGACATAATGGACATGAGCGACAAGAAGGCCCTGAGCGATGAGCTGAACCGCAGGAACGCACAACTGGAGGCCACTACCGTGAGTCTGAAGCATAAAATAGACCAACTGGAAGAGCTGAACCACATGATAGCACACAACCTGCGCGGGCCTGTGGGTAATATAAAAATGCTATCGGAAGGAGGGTCGGACATATTTCCGGACAAAGAGGCGCTGGAGATGATACACATCAGCAGCGAATCGCTGCTGGACAGCCTGGACACCATGATGGAAGTGGCCCGCATAAGGCTGGAAAAAGATATAGAATACGACAACTGCGATGTGGCCGAGATAGTACATTCTATCTGCGACCAGATGCGGGGCATCATTTATCAGAACCATGTAGAGGTGGTACTGGACCTGGAAGTACCCACTATACGCTATCCCAGGGCATACCTGGAGAGCATACTGTACAATCTCATCAGCAATTCCATAAAGTACCGGCGGGAAGATGTTCGTCCCTGTATAAGAGTAAGTACACACGCAGAAAATGGTGTGGTGCAGCTATCGGTAAAGGACAATGGGTTGGGTATAGATATGGACAGGTATGCGAACCGTGTCTTCAAGCTGAACCAGGTATTCCACCCGGGCCACGACAGCAAGGGCATAGGCCTCTTTATCACCAAGACCCGCATAGAATCACTGGGTGGCAGCATCATCGTGCGCAGCAAGCTCATGAAGGGGTGTGAGTTCGTGATAACGCTGTGAGATAACCGTTACAGGCCTCTTCATCCTAGCCCAAAACAGGCAAAAAACTGGTCGAAGCGAGACGCTTCGACCAGTGGGGAGATATATTTGCTATTCATGGTCATTATTCGGTATGCAGTATTTCCTCGTACCTGCAAAAAGTTGAAGTGCCATAAGAGCGTGATGCAATGCTATCTGCATGAAAATAATAGTATATAACGTCTATAACATAATTTGTTGAGCGAAGTCTTCTGAATTCCAAATACTTGCTTGAGTCAAATGACAATAATCTGCACTTATATTCACTACCCCCCGATTCTTTTACATAAAATTCACTGTCATTTACTACGGAAATATTGTAATATATTTCTCTTTCCTCAGTAGTATCTGTACGAGGATAACCGGGAACAGAACAACTATAATGGTATTGACCTGTCATTCTGTGATCTCCTGCCATTTTAAGTATATGGTCTTTAGGCATAAATGGTCGTGATAATATATCTTCTTTTTTACAGGATATGAAGCCTATAAATAGCAAAAAAAAGCAGAAGATACATTTGCTATTCATGGTCATTATTCTGTGTGTAATATCTCTTCTGTTCTACAGAAAGTCGATTTTTCGAGCATATATGATACAATGCTATCTTGTTTATAATAATAGTCGATAGCATCCTCAAAATACCTTGTTGAACGTATTTTTTGAAAGTATAAGACTCCATTTATTGTATCAGATAATCGGACACGATAATTACATACATATTCTTCTCCTGTCGATTCTTTTATAAAAATATCAGAATCATTCAATAGCGAGATGTCGTAATACAGTTCTTTGGCGATGGTAGTATCGTCACTTGGATAACCAGGAACAGAACATCCATGATAATATTCTCCTACCATTTTGTGCTTGCCTACCATTTTAGGTATGTGGTCTTTGGGAGTTAATGGGCGTGGCGGATCTACTTCTTTCTTTTTACAGGATATGAGGCATGCTGTGAAAATGAAGAATAGACAAGAAAGGGATAGAGGATTAAAATCCATTGCAGATATATTCATTATTCGGTATGCAGGGTCTCTTCATATCTGCAAAAGGTTGACATATTGTAAGCATAATACAATATGCTGTCTTCATTAAAATAATAGTACAGATATTCTATGTCATAAGCATTTTTATCTGTTATAAATCTCAATCTTTCATTAACGGTATCATAAGACCTGTAAAAACAATTAAAAGTCCCTCTTGATGATGTGTTAACAGTAAGAGTAACTGAGTCGCCTAGAACAGTAATGTCGAAGTCTAATTCTTCGAATACTGTTGTATCTGTACTAGGTTGGCCTGGAACAGAACATCCATAATAATACTTGCCTACCATTTTATGTATCCCCGCCATTGTAGGAATATATTCTTTCGGCAACGAAAGACGTGGCTGTACCTTTTCTTTTTTGCATGACAAATATCCTATTGCAAGGAAAAGAAAAAGATAAAAAAAACATGTAAAGCTCGTTTTCATATTTGCATATTTTTTAGTACAAAAATCATACCATTTTCGCATATTTAATTACGGAAAGTGCTCTAGCGCCGGATTGTTGCAATAGTAATCTTCAAATTTTATCTGGTGAATAAAATGCTCGGTCCATCTATCTGTATAGAATATATCGTTGCCCCGGAACTGCAGGCTGTTATCGCCCTTTCGTGACCGGGCGGGGTAGGTACCCTCATATTTGTACCGTTCCCCATCAATATTGCGGAATAAGCATACGAAAGAGAATGGCAAGCCAAAATAAGCTATCAGTTGCCCGTCGGGGCTTACGGCTATCTCTCCATCGAAGCCCGAAATGGGCTGGTCGCTCATGCTTTGCCCGTAGAAATGCTGGGCCGAGTAGGAGAGGCTGAGGAGCTGCCAGTCGCCACCGCCATGGTCTATAAGGCAGTTCACACGGTCTTGCCGGGTGTGTATGTCGTACCCGGCATCAAGGTTGTGGCTTACAAAATACACCCTGTTGCCATGCACGGCCAGCTTGCCCACTATGGGCAGGTGATAGCTGTGCAGCAGGAAATTGCCGGGGCAGGGTACATAGCGGTAGCGTGTGGGGTCTATGACCTCGTAATATGCCAGCCAGCCATTCTGGGTACGGTAGTATAGCCTGTGTATGGGTGTGCTGCTGTCGTATACCAGGCAGCCGGGGGCTGTGGTGCCCGGCGGGTGGGGCGTGGGTCGCGGAGCGCCCGCCGAACGACCACAAGACCATAAGCATGAACGCCCAGCGTTTCTCGGACGACAGGTTCAGGGCAGAGTTCAGTGCATTTGTGGGGAAGGTGTTATCGGAGCGGGGTTCTTAAATGTTATTGAAAGGCTGGTTATTCGCCGGACGGAATCCATAAGTGTTCGAAAGTTTGCCTTTCTTTGTATAACCATTTCTTTCATATTTGAAAGCTCAACGAG